>CAYPAE010000064.1:3798-8522 GCA_964408595.1 uncultured Gemmatimonadaceae bacterium
AAGGCGACGCGCAGGAGCACGGCCGAGCCCGTCCCCAGGCCGATGCCGGCGATTCCGCCGAGCAGGCACAGCACCACCGCCTCGATCAGGAACTGGAGCAGGATGTTCGCCTTGGTCGCGCCTAGCGCCTTGCGAATGCCGATCTCGCGGGTCCGCTCGGTCACCGAGACCAGCATGATGTTCATGATCCCGATGCCGCCGACCAGGAGGCTCACCGCCGCGATGCTCGCGAGGAGGGTGGTGAACACCTGGGTGGTCTGCTGCTGGGTCGCCAGGATGTCCTGCTGGTTCCGGATGGTGAAGTCGTTCTCGCCCCCCGGACGTATCCGGTGCTCCCGCCGCAGGACCCGCTCCAGGTCCACCATCCCCTGCTGGATCGGCACGCCGTCGGCCACCTCCACCGACATGGAGCGCAACCGGTCGGACCCGAACACGCGGTACTTGGCGGTCAGCAGCGGGATGAGGATCTGCTCGTCGGGGTTGGACCAGCCCCCCGCCGACCCTTTCTCGCTCAGCACCCCGATGATCTCGAAGTTGATTCCGCGGACCTGCAGCGTCTGGTTGATCATCGCGGCGGGGTTGCCGCCGAGCATCCGCGGCACGGCCGCGCCGAGCACCGCGTAGCGCTGCCGCGCCTCGTCGTCGCCCCGGGTGAACATCCGGCCGTGGGGAACCGTGTAATTCCTCACGTCGAGGTAGTTCGGCGTGGTGCCGACCACGTTGATGTTGCTGTTCTGGTTGCCGTACTCCACCTGAAGCGACTGCTGCATCTCCGGCACCACCGCCTTCAGCAGCGTTCCGTCGCGGAGCAGCGCCTCGTAGTCGTCGGTGCTGAGGATGGTGCGGTCGGTGATCCGGATTCCCCCGCGGCTCCCCTGGCCGGCGAAGACGGTGAACACGTTGGCCCCCAGTGCCGCGATCCGGTCCTCCACCGCCTTCTGGGCACCGCTGCCGAGCGCCACCATCGTGATGACCGCGCCGACGCCGATGATGATGCCGAGCATGGTCAGCACCGAGCGCAGCTTGTTCGCCCGAATGGACTGGAACGCGACCGCGACCGTCTCGCCCACCAGCATTGGTCAGCGCCCTCCCGGAGGAGTGGTGCGGGCGCCGCCCGGCGCGTTGCCCTGCTGTTGCATCCCCGGTACGCCGCCGCCTCCGGTCATGCGGTTGAACCGCTCCTGCGACTCCTGCTGCGACTGCACCAGGCTCGCGCTCGGCAGGACCAGGACCGAGTCGTTGGGCTGGAGCCCTTCGACCACCTCGCTGTAGTCGAGGTCGGTGAGGCCGGTGCGGATCCAGACCGGCTTGGGGCCTTCGGCCCGCTTCACGAATACGATATAGCGTCCACCGAACGAGGCGTCCACCGGGAGCGCCACCGTACGCCCGTCGCGCATGGTCATAACGCGGCTGGTGTCCTGCCGGTTTTCTCCATCGGTTCCCCCCCCGGTCGCCTGCCCCGCGGCCCCGCGGCCCCGCGGCCCCGCCGGGCCCTCTGCCAACTCCCGCTGCACCTCGGCCGCCGACAGGCCCAACACCTCCGCCGCCGACCCCACGTCGCGCTGGGTGCGGAGCGCCGAGTTCGGCACCGCCAGCACATCCTCCCGCTGGCCGACGTGCACCTCGACCTCGCTGTTCATCCCCGGCCGGAGGAGTCCCTCGCGATTGTCGATCCGCACCAGCACCGGGAACATCGTCACGTTCTGCTCGGTCTGCGCCTGGGGCTCGATCTTGAGGACGGCGCCCTCGAACGGGCGGTTGGGGAAGGCGTCCACCGTCACCGTGGCGCGCTGACCGACCTGAATCTTCCCGATGTCGGTCTCGTCCACCAGCGTGCGCACCTGCACCAGGCCGAGGTCGGCCATCTTCATCAGCACCGTCCCGCCGCCGACGTCCCTCGTCGGCGACGAGATCACCTGGCCCCGCTCCACCTGCTTCTCGATGATCGTGCCGGTGATCGGCGCCAGCACGTTGGTGTCGTCCAGCTGGTCGCGCGCGTCATCCACCGCGACGCGCGCGCGCACGACTTCCGCGCGGGCGTTGGCGTAGTCGAGCAGCGCGTTCTCGTGCTCCTGCTGGGTGATGGACTGCGAGGTGAACAGCTCGTCGGCGCGCCGCTTCTGCGAGGTGGCGTTGGTGAGCCTCGCCTCGGCCACTTCCAGGTCGGCCTGGGCCTGCGCCGCCAGGTTGCGTGGGTTCCGCGGGTCCACCCGCACCATCAGCGCGCCGCGCTTCACCAGCTGGCCGGTCTCCACCTTCAGCTCGAGGATCTCGCCCGAGGCCTTGGACTTCACCTCGACGACGGTGTCGGGCTGAATCGTGCCCGAGGCCCGCGCCGAGACCACGATGTCCCGGCGCTCGACCGGGACCGCCTGGTAGACGACGGGGGGTTCTTCCTGCTTGCAGGCGGCGAGGAGGGCGACGGCCGCGACAATGAGCCGCCGGTTCATGGTTTCACCCCCTCCGTCCCGAAGTCCCGCTCCACCCGTCCGTCCTTCAGATGCACCTGCCTCCTCGCGTGCGCCGCGATGTCGTGCTCGTGGGTCACCAGCAGGATCGTCTGCCCCTCGTCGTGCAGCGCGTCGAACAGCGCCAGGATCTCCTGGCTCGTCGCGCTGTCGAGGTTGCCCGTGGGCTCGTCGGCGAGGAGGATGCTGGGCCGGTTCACCAGCGCGCGGGCGATCGCCACCCGCTGCCGCTGCCCCCCGGAGAGCTCGTTGGGCCGGTGCTGCATCCGATCCTTCAATCCCACCCGGTCGAGCGAGTCGGCCGCCAGCTCGCGCCGCTCCCTGGAGCCGAGCCCGGCGTACACCAGCGGCAGCTCCACGTTGTGCAGCGCCGTGGCGCGGGGGAGCAGGTTGAAGGTCTGGAACACGAATCCGATCTCCTTGTTGCGGATCCGCGCGAGCGCGTCGTCGCCGAGGTCCGACACCCGGTGGCCGTTGAGCCAGTACTCGCCCCCCGTCGGGCTGTCCAGGCAGCCGATGAGGTTCATCAGGGTGGACTTCCCCGAGCCGGACGGCCCCATGATCGCGACGAACTCGTTCTTCCGGATGGTGACATCCACCCCGCGGAGGGCGTGCACGACCTCTCCCCCCATGTCGTAGTCCCGCTGGAGGTTCCGGGTGACGATGACGGCGTCGCGGGGCACGTCGGGGGGGAGCATCGCCATCCGTTCGGCGGTATCGGCGATCGAGCTGCTCACAAGGTCCGTCCGATCAGCGCCTCGAGCGACGCCTTGGCGCGCAGGTAGTCGAATCGGGCCACCACCACGTCCACCTCCGCCTGGTTGAGGGCTTCCTGCGAGGTGAGCAGGTCCACGATGGTCGAGGCGCCCAGCCGGTAGCGCTCCTGCTGGACCCGGAGGTCCTCCGTCGCCGCGACGACGCTGGTGAGCGTGATCTCGATCTGGGTCCGGGCCGCGTCCAGCTCCGCCAGCTGAGCGGTCAGCTCCGCCGCGACCGCCCGCCGCTCGTCGGCCGCGGTCGCGTCGGCCACCTCGGCGCCCGCCGAGCGCTGCGCGATCGCGAGCTCGCGGTCGAACCGGTCGAACAGGTTCCAGCGGAGCCCGAGACTGAGCTGCCGCTGGTTGAACAGGTCGTAGTCGTTCGACCGGCTGGCGTTCCACGCCGTGTTGGCCGAGAGCGAGAGGCTGGGCCAATAGCCCGAGCGCGAGGCCTTGAGGCTGGCCCGAGCGGCTTCGGCGACCGCGCTGGCGCTCTGGATCCGCGGGCTCTTCGCCTCCGCCTCCGTCCGGAGCGCGGCGGTGTCCGGCGCCGCCATGACCTGATAGAACGCGGAGTCGTCCATCGCCTTCACCCGTCCGGTCTCGCCGATCAGCCGGGCCAGCCCGGCCTCAGCGGTCGCCAGGTCGATCCCCGCCCGGATCAGCTCCAGCCGCGCGTTGCCCAGCGTCACCAGCGACCGGAGCGAGTCCGACCGGGTGGCCGAGCCCGCGTGGAGCTTGGCCACCGAGGTCTTGAGCTGCTCCTCCGCCCGGCGCACGCTGGTCTCCCGCACCCGGACCAGTTGCTGGGCGGCCAGCGCGTCGAGGAACTGGCTCGTGGTCGCCAGCGCCTGCTGGAAGCGCGCATCGACGAACGACGCTTCCGCGGCGGTCTGGTTCGCCCGGGCCGCCTTCCCCTCGGCGCCGCGACGGAAGCCGGTGAAGAGATCCACGCTCGCCGACAGCGAGGTGCTCAGGCTCCGGTTCGAGGCATTCCCGCTCAGCAACTGGCCGGTGACCGGATCGATCCGGGAGGGGCCCTCCGAGTAGAAGGAGCTGGCAGAGGAGCTGGCCGTGAGCGACGGGAGATAGGCGCCCCAGACACTCCGCCGCTGGGCGGCGGCCGTCTCCAGGTCGCCGGCGGCGCGCACGACCAGGGGCTGCACCCGCTCCGACAGCCTGATGGCGTCGGCGAGGGTGACTGCTCGGGCCTGGCCCCAGAGCCGGGGGGAGAGGCCGGCCAGCCCGAGCAGCAGCAGGACGGCGACTCGTTGAGGGGTCATGCGCTCCGGTCCGGATGGGTGAGATGGGAAGACGCCATTCCCTGCCGAATGCTACTTCCGGAGCCCCGGTAAGGCAGCCCCGGGGGGAGATGCCGGTGGGAGCCGGAAGGTCGCGGGCAGTGTTACATCGTGTGTCATCCTGAGCGAAGCGAAGGAGGCATACCCGGCTTCGGCTCCTTCGCTTCGCTCAGGATGACAGGTGGCTCACTCACGGG
>CAYPAE010000065.1:0-8499 GCA_964408595.1 uncultured Gemmatimonadaceae bacterium
CGGCGGACCGGTCGCCACGCCGGGACATCGGAGCGGCGGAAACCGAGGAGCCGTCCGCCGTTCCGCCGTTCCGCCGTTCCGCCGATGCGGTCATCCCCCAACCGGAATTCGAGCAGCTGGCGGAGTCCGGCCGCTTCCTCGAGATCTGGAACCTCGTCTTCATGCAGTTCGACCGTTCGGCCGACGGCACCCTCACGCCGCTCCCGAAACCCTCGGTGGACACCGGGGCCGGCCTCGAGCGCATCGCGGCGGTGATACAGGGTGAGGACGACAATTTCCACACCGACGTCTTCCTGCCGCTCATCGAGCGGGTCGGGGAGCTGGTGGGCACGCCCTACGACCGGAGCGCCGAGAACCGGGCGTCGTATCGGGTGCTGGCCGACCACGCGCGGGCGGTGAGCTTCCTTCTCGCCGATGGGGTCTACCCCGGCAACGAGGGCCGCGGCTACGTGCTGCGCCGGATCCTGCGGCGGGCGGTGCGCCACGCCTGGCTGCTCGGCCGCCGCGAGCCGACCCTCGCGGCGCTCACCGACATCGTCGTGCGGGAGATGGGCGGCGTGTACCCCGAGCTGACCGCGAAAGCCGGATTCATCCACGAGGTGACGGAGACCGAGGAGCGGCGCTTCCTCGACACCATCGAGGGCGGCCTGCGCCGGCTGGAGGAGATCTTCGCCTCGGGCGCGACCACGATCTCCGGCGACGATGCGTTCAAGCTCTACGACACCTTCGGATTTCCCATCGACTTGACCCAGATCATCGCGGGCGAGCGCGGCGTCGGCGTGGAGCTCGGCGGGTTCGAGGGCGCGCTGGACGAGCAGCGCGAGCGCTCCCGCGCCGCGCGTGCCGGCTCGGCGAAGGTCGACGTCAAAGCCGGTGGAAAGGCGGGCGCCGGGCCGGCCATCCACGCCGCCAAAGGGGGAAAGTGGCGCACCGTCAAGCGGGGCAAGCAGAGGTTCGTCGGCTACGAAACCACGGACGCGGACACCCAGGTCCTCGCCTTCCGCCAGGAGGGGCCGCGAGTTGAGCTGGTGCTCAAGGAGAACCCGTTCTACGCCGAATCGGGCGGACAGGTGAGCGACGTCGGCGGGGTGAGCGGTGAAGGGTGGTCGCTGGCGGTGGACTCGGTTCGGAAGGACCCGAAGGGGACGGTGGTCGCCGGCGAGCTCGCCGAGAGCTTCGAGCCCACCGCGATCCGGGCATCGGTGGACGCGCCGCGGCGGCGTGACATCGAGCGCAACCACAGCGCGACGCATCTCGCGCACTACGTGCTGCGGAAGCGGCTCGGGTCCCACGTCCGCCAGCAGGGGTCGCTGGTCCAGCCCGAGCGGCTGCGCTTCGACTTCTCCCATCACGGTCCGATCGACGCCGCGACGCTGCAGGCGATCGAGGACGAGATCAACCAGCTGGTGCTCGCGAACGACGTCGTGACGACGCGCGAGATGCCCTATCCCGATGCGCTGGCGCTGGGCGCGATGGCGTTCTTCTCCGAGAAGTACGGCGACGTCGTCCGGGTCGTCCAGATGGGTCCGTCGATCGAGCTGTGCGGCGGCACCCACGTGCGTACCACGGGACAGGTCGGGCCGTTCCGGTTCAGCGGGCAAACCGGCGTCGCGGCGGGCGTGCGCCGCATCGAGGCGGTGACCGGAACCGGAGCGATGCGCGCCCTGCGCGAGCAGGAGAACCGGCTGGCGCAGGTGGCCGAAACGCTCAAGGCACAGCCGGAGCACGTGGTGCGGCGACTGGAGCAGCTGCTGGAGGAGCGCCAGCGGCTCGAGGCACGGCTCGCGGAGGCGCTCCGAAGCGGGGGCCCGGCTGAGATGACGGGCGACAGGGCGACGGTGGAGGGAGTGGATCTCACCATCGCGGAGACCGCGAGCGACGACCGCGCCGAGGTGGGCCGGATCTCCGATCAGTTCCGCGAAGGGAAGCGCAACGGCGTGCTGGTGCTCTTCAGCACCGGCGGGCGCGGCGGGATTCACGTGACCCTCACCGACGACCTGGTCCGTGCCGGCCGGAACGCCGGCGATCTGGTGAACCGGATCGCGGCGCTGAGCGGCGGCAAAGGCGGCGGCCGTCCCCACTTCGCTTCGGCCGGCGCGGGCGACGCCGCGAAGCTGCCGGCCGCGCGTGCGGCGACGCGGGATCTCGTCTCCGTCTGGCTGGGCGGGCGCGCCGAAGGGAACGGCGCCTGAGGCCGGCCGCCGACTGGCTGGAGCGGGAGACCGCCCGCGCTCCCGAGGCGCTGCGGAATCGGGTGCGCGACCACCTCGGCACGGGGCCCGATGCGGTCACGCCCGAGGCGCTCGCCCGGTCGGGACGCAAGGCCCTCGACCAGGTGCTCGCTCACGCCGGCGACCGCTCGGTGGCGCTCGACCTCCTCGCGGCGGACGCCCTCGTGACGCTCGCCCTCCTCGCCCAGGCCCAGACGGCGCCCGAGCGGCTCGGCGACTTCGCCGCCACCGTGCTCCGCGACGTGTCGCCCGCCGCGTGATCGACCTCCATTGCCACCTTCTGCCGGCCGTCGACGACGGCTCGCGCTCCGTGGCGCAGTCGGTCAAGGTGATGAAGGAGATGGCGGCGCAGGGCGTGACCGACGTCTGTCTCACGCCCCACCTGCGCGCCGGCCAGCTGGCCGGGGCGCCGCCGCGGTCGCACGACGACGCTTTCGCGGCCCTCAAGGCGGCGGCTCCGCCGCGCCCCCGGCTGCACCGCGGCGCGGAGGTGATGCTCGACCGGCCCCTTCCCGTGAGCGGCGAGGACTCGCGCCGCTGCACCATCGGCGGCACCCGCTACATGCTGGTCGAGTTCCCCCGGATGGTGGCGTACGACACGGTCACCATCGCCTTGAGTCGGGTGGTGGACGCCGGCCTCCTGCCCCTGCTGGCCCACCCAGAACGGTATGCCTGCTGTAGTCCGGAGGCGGTCACGCGCTGGCGCGAGCTCGGCGCACGCATGCAGGTGGATGCAACGACGCTGCTGTACCCTCAGTCGCGCGGGCAGCGGGCGCGGGCGCTGGTATCGGCCGGTCTCGCCGACATTCTCGCGGCGGACAATCACGGCGACGACCGCAGCATCGCCACCGGGTGGAGGTTTCTCGACGCGCAGGACGGCGCCGAGCAGGCGGAGCTGCTCACGGTAGTGAACCCGCGGGCCATCCTGAACGACAAGCCGCTCACCTCCGTGCCCCCACTGGAAATCCGGCGGAGCTGGATGCAGAAGATTCGGCAACTGCTCGAGGGCGGCCAATGAAGCCGGCCGGGATCACGGCCGGACTCGAGGCGCTGGCCCGGTCGGTGCTCGACAGCGTGTCGCTGAGCGAGCGTGTCGCCCTGGTCGCGGAACGCTACGCCGAGACGCTCCGCGCGGGGGGGACGATCTTCTTCTGCGGAAACGGCGGCAGCGCGGCCGACGCCCAGCACATCGCCGCCGAGTACGTCGTGCGCTACTCGGCGGCCCGGCGACCGCTCGCCGCCGTCGCGCTCACCACCGACTCCTCTGTTCTCACCGCGGCCGCGAACGACCTGGGTTTCGAGCGGGTCTTCGCCCGGCAGGTGGAGGCGCTCTGCCGCCCCAAGGACCTGCTGGTCCTCCACAGCACCAGCGGGGAGAGCCCGAACCTCCTCGCGGCGGCGCGCGCCGCCCGGGAGGGCTCGGTGCGGACCGTCGCATTCCTCGGCCGCGGAGGCGGAGTGCTGGCGGGCCAGGTGGACGAGGCGATCGTGGTCCCGTCGGACGACACCGGCCGCATCCAGGTGATCCACCTGGCGCTGGAGCACCTGATCGTGGAGCTGGTGGAGGAGGAGCTGACCCGCGGCGCATGATCGCCCTGGACGGGAGGACGGCGCTGGTGACCGGTGGGAGCCGAGGAATCGGCCGCGCAGTCGTCGTCATGCTCGCCCGGGCGGGAGCGGACGTGGCGATCGGCTACCGGAGCCGGGCCGGCGAGGCGGAGGTGGTCGCGGGTGAAGTGAGAGCGCTCGGCCGTCGCGCCATCGCGGTCGGCGGGGATCTTGCCGATCCCGCCGCGGCCGACCGGATGGCGGCCGAGATCTCGAAGACGTTCGGCCGGCTCGACATCTTCGTCGCCAACGCCGGAGTCTGGCCCCCGGACGAAGTTCCGCTCGGCAGGCTTCCTCCCGAACGCTGGCGCGCGACCATGGCCGCCAACCTCGACGCCGTCTTCTTCTCCACCCGCGCCGCGCTCGGCCTCATGAGTGCGGGGGGCAGAGTCGTGCTGGTCTCCAGTACAGCGGGCCAGCGCGGCGAGGCGGGACACGCCGATTACGCGGCCAGCAAGGGCGCGCTCATCGCGCTCACCAAGTCGCTCGCCGTCGAGTACGCCCCCGGCATCCTGGTCAACTGCATCGCGCCCGGTTGGGTGGACACCGACATGTCCGCCCCCGCCTTCGGCGGCGGCGGGAAAGAGCGCATCGCGGGCACGATCCCGCTTCGCCGGATCCCGTCCGCCGAGGAGATCGCCGGACCGATCGTCTTTCTGTGCAGTGACCTCGCGAGCCACGTGACGGGCGAGGTGCTGAACGTGAATGGTGGGAGTGTGTTGTGCGGGTGAGTCAGGCGGGCAGGCGGGCAGGCGGGCAGTCGGGGGGTCGGATGCTCGCCTCATCGCCCAGCACGGGTTCTGCCCGCGTGCCCGCGTGCCCGCGTGTCCGCCTGCCCGCGTGCCCGCCTGCCCGCCTCCCATGATCCACATCCTCTTCACCGGCGGCACCATCTCCATGCGGCGGGACGCGGCGGCGGGCGGAAACGTCCCGGCGCATGGCGGCGAGGCGCTGGTGCGGTTGGCGCCGGGGATCGATCGGATCGCCCCGTTCCGGATCGAGGATTGGGCGCGGATGCCGGCATGCCACTTCGGCCAGGATCGGCTCTGGGCGCTGCGCGAGCGGGTGCGCGAGGTGGCCGAGTCAGGCGAAGTCAGCGGGATCGTCATCACCCACGGGACGGACATCCTGGAGGAGACCGCCTACCTCCTCGACCGCACCCTCGACCGAAGGGTGCCTGTCGCGGTCACCGGGGCGATGCGCACGTCGAGCGACGACGGCTGGGACGGTCCCCGCAACCTCCGGGACGCCGTGAGCGTGGCGGCGAGCTCGTCGAGCGTGGGTAGAGGCGCGATGGTGGTCTTCGCGGGTCAGGTGTTCGCGGGACGGACCGCGGCGAAGTGCCATGCGACCGACGTCGAGGCGTTCGCCGCGCCGCACGCCGGCCCGATCGGGCGGGTAGCCGAGGGAGCGGTGTCATTCGCCTCGACGCCGGAGCCGACGCTGGCCCCGATCCAACCCGATTCGCTTCACGCGCGCGTGGCGCACGTCGCCATGATCGTCGGAGACGACGGTACCTTGCTCGACCTCGCCCGGCCGGCGCACGACGGAGTGGTTATCGAGGCGTTCGGGAGCGGCAACGTGCCACCCGGGGCCGTCGCGGCCATCGGGCGATGGCTGGAGGAACGGAAACCCGTGGTGCTCGCGAGCCGCTGCTGGTGGGGTCAGGTGACGCCGGTCTACGCGTTCGACGGAGGCGGCGCGCGCACCACGGCGATGGGGGCGATCCCGGCGGGCCCGCGCACTCCGTCCCAGGCACGGATGGAGCTGGCCATCGCGCTCTCGGCCGGCGTGCCGTACGGCTCGGCATGAGCTTCCCCGACCGGGTGCCGGTCCCCGAGGAGGTGCTCGAGATCGCTCGCGTGCTCGAGGGCGCCGGCCACGAGGCGTGGTGCGTCGGTGGCGCCCTCCGCGACACGCTCCTCGGCGACCCGCACTCCGATTTCGATCTCGCCACCTCGGCGCGGCCGGAGGAAGTCCAGCGCCTCTTTCGCCGCACGGCGGCGATCGGGGTGGAGCACGGTACGGTGGGGGTGATCGATCGCAAGCGGGTCATGCACGAGGTGACCACCTTCCGCCGCGACGTCGAGACCGACGGCCGCCACGCGGTGGTGGAGTACGGAGCCTCCCTCGACGACGACCTCGCCCGCCGCGACTTCACCATCAACGCCATCGCGTTCCATCCTCTGCGCGGCGAGTGGCGGGATCCGCACGGCGGCGAGCGCGATCTCCAGGCCAGGGTGGTGCGCGCGGTCGGCGATCCGGCGGCGCGGTTCCGGGAGGACTATCTCCGCATCCTCCGGGCGATCCGCTTCGCCGCCCGGTTCGGGTTCACCATTGATCCCGCGACCTGGGAGGCCGCGCGCCAAGCCGCCCGGGGTCTCGGCCGGCTGTCGGCGGAGCGGGTACGGGACGAGTGGTTCAAGGGGCTCCGCACCGCGCGCGAGCTGGAGACACTGGTGCGGCTCTGGCACGAGTCCGCTGCGGCGGCCGCCTGGCTGCCCGAGCTGCGTGGGGCGGACGCGGGCGGGTTTCCCTCGCCGGAGCTCTCACCGCCACCGCGCGATCCGGTGCTCCTCACGGCGCTTCTGGCCTCCGACCCCGGTGGGCTGCTCCGGCGGCTCCGTGCCTCCAACGCGGAGGTCGCCCGCGCGGAAGCGATGGCCACGGGCCCGGCCGACCCCGCCGCAGAGGACGAAGTCGCGGTGCGGCGTTGGCTGGCCGCCGTCGGGAACGGGGCGGATGACCTCGTCGCGTTGCATCGATTGCGCCGGGGCAGCGAGCCGGCCTGGCTGAGGACGGTGACCGCCATCCGGGAGCGCGGGGATCCGCTCACGCGAGGGGATCTGGCGGTGAGCGGGCGGGATCTCGAGTCGATCGGGCTCAGCGGCCGCCGCATCGGCGAGACGCTCGCGGCACTGCTCGACCGGGTGCTGGAGGACCCCGCGGCCAACACCCGGGAGCGGCTGCTGGCTCTCGCGCGAGAGCAGGGATGAGCCCGCTCGGGTTCGCGCTCGCCGCGGCGCTGGGCAACCTCGCCGGAGCGCTCGCCGTGGTGCGGAGCCTCCGCCGCGGGCTGCGCGTGATCGACGCCTGCCTGGCGTTCGGCGCGGGCTTCATGCTCGCGGTCGCGCTGCTGGGGGTGCTGCCCGAGGTCCTGCGCGACGGGCCCGACGGCGCTCTCTATGTTCTCCTCGGCTATCTCGCGGTGCACTTCGCGCAGCACGTCCTCACGCCGCACTTCCACTTCGGCGAGGAGACCCACCGGGTGAGCCCGTCGGCGGGGATCTCCGCCCTGCTCGGGCTCACGCTGCACACCTTCTTCGACGGCGTCGCCATCGCGAGCGGGTTCCTGGTCTCGGGGGAGCTGGGCATGCTCCTCTTCCTTGCCGTGCTGCTGCACAAGCTGCCCGAGGGCGTGACGATCGCGAGCGTGATGGTGGCGGGGGGACAGTCGCGCGCGAGGGCGCTGGGAGCGGCGGCGGTGCTCGGGCTCGCCACGATTCTCGGCGTCGTCCTCACCGAGGTGGTGGCGCCGCTCGCGCGGCATGGCCTCGCGCTGTCTGCCGGAGTGACGATCTACGTGGCGGCGTCGAACCTGGTGCCGGAGTTCCAGGCCAAGCGGGGGTGGCTGAGCGCCCTGGCGTTCTTCGGGGGCGCGATGGGATTCTTCCTGACGGAGCGGCTGCTCGATTCGTGGATGCGGTGAGCCGCTCGGGAGGAATCATGGCCAGGAAGCGCAGCGCGGGGCAGGGAGAGTCGCTCTTCAGGGCGACACGGGAGGGGCAGCCGCTCGCGGCCAGGATGCGGCCGAGGGCGCTGGACGAGTTCGTGGGACAGGAGCACCTCCTGGCCCCGGGGAAGCCGCTGCGTGAGGCGATCGAGCGCGGGGTCCCTGGGTCGATGATCTTCTGGGGCCCGCCGGGCAGCGGAAAGACGACGCTGGCCCATCTGGCCGCCAGCACCACCGCGCGGGTGTTCGTCCCCTTCAGCGCGGTCTCCGAGGGCGTCCCGCGGATTCGCGAGATCGTGGCCGAGGCGCGGGCCCGGCTCGATTCCGGCGCCTCGCAGACCATCATGTTCGTGGACGAGATCCACCGGCTGAACAAGGCGCAGCAAGACAGTCTGCTGCCTCCCTCCGAGGACGGCACCATCACCTTGATCGGTGCCACCACCGAGAACCCCAGCTTCGAGATCAACGGGGCACTGCTGTCGCGGACCCGGGTGTTCGTGCTCCAGCCGCTCACCGCGGAGCGCGTGGCCGAGCTTCTGCGGCGGGCACTGGAGGATCGGGAGCGCGGACTCGGCCAGCTGGAGCTGCGGGTCGAGCCTGACGCGATCGACGCGATGGCGGTGGAGGCGGACGGCGACGCGCGTCGGGCGCTCACCGTGATCGAGGCGGCCGCCGCGCACGTGGGGCAGGGCGGGACGATCACCACGGAGGTGGCGCGGGAGGCGATGCAGAAGCGATTCGCCCGCTACGACAAGTCGGGCGAGGAGCATTTCAACCTGCTCTCCGCCTACCACAAGTCGCTGCGGGGCAGCGATCCACAGGGAGCGCTGTACTGGATGGCGCGGATGCTGGACGGCGGGGAGGATGCGATGACGCTCTTCCGCCGCGCGATCGCGATGGCGGCGGAGGACATCGGACTGGCCGACC
>CAYPAE010000066.1:0-8474 GCA_964408595.1 uncultured Gemmatimonadaceae bacterium
GGCACCACGCTCAGGAGCGTCGTGCGCCCGGAGATGATGACGTCCTCCAGCACCTTGCTCGGCCGCTGGAAGAGCGCCGCGGTGCGGGCCTTCTCGGTGGCGATGTGGGCGCCTATCGGAAAGGTCGGCTGGATCCGCTCCAGGTACATCAGGTTTCCCCCGTCGTCCACGATGGCGATGGCCGCGCCTTCGTTCCCCCGCTTGGCCTCCGCGGCGGCCGCGGCGGCGACGGTCTTGGCCCCGTCCAGCGTCAGCGACTTCTTGGTGGTAGTGGCCTGTGCCTGCGCCTCGCCCGCGATGGCGGCGAGCGCGATGGCGAGGACCAGCGTTCCGATGGCTCTCATGGCCCCTCTCTCTAGATGTAGTGTCGGCGGCATGGTGACGAGGGGTCTAATGCCGGGGGAGTCCCCGAAGTTCCCGGCGTTGCCGGCCGCCGGCCCGGGCCGTACGTTCTCGGAATGCTCCGCGCCTCGCTCGTCCCGCTCCTGCTGCTCGCCTCGGGGACGACCACGCGTTGCCAGCTCTCGACCGAGAGCGGCACCGGCGAGCTCCGGATCAGCGGGACGGTGCACTTCCTGGAGGTCGAGGGAGGGTGCTGGCAGCTCGAGACCGACAGTGGCCGGCGCTACGAGCTTCAGCCGGAGCAGGCGCCGGCGTCGTTGCTGCGGGATGGAGCGAGGGTCAGCGTGGTGGCGCAGCCGGCGGAGGGATCGGCGACCGGCTGCCAGGTCGGAATGCCGCTCGACGTGCGGCGGGTGGTGTCGGTGGAGTGATCCCTACTCCACGCCCGCCAGGTTGTACAGCGCCCGCCACGCCCGGAACACCTCCCGGTAATCCTCGTGCAGGTACTCGATCGTCCGCCCGCCGGTCCGCACCGATCCGGGGACCAGCTCGGCCATGTCGGCCATCTGGGTGAGGGCGAACTCGACCACGAGCTTGATCGGCTGCTCCAGCACCAGGGGCCGGTGCTGTCGGCGGAGCGCGGCGGCGGCGGCTTCGCGGATGCGGCGGCAGGACTCCGCGGGTGAGACGCTCCGCGCGGCGAACCGGCCGACTGCGTGCTTGACGACTACGGCCTCGACCCCGTCGCCCAGCAGCGCCTTCGCCTCCGCCGCCACCGCCTGGTCGCCGCTCACCAGCACGACCGGCACCCCGTGACTCCCCGCGAAGGCGGTGTTGATCGCCAGCTCGCCGGCCGGGCGCCCGTTGAGCCGGACCTCGTGGACGATGCTGGTGTAGGTATGGTCTATGACCGCGTGGGCCGTGCCGGCCATGGCGTGGTAGCCGACGAACAGCGCGGCGTCGAAGCCCAGCTCCACTCCCTCCATCATCGAGCGCAGCTTGGGCCCGCCGCTCAGCAGCTCGGCCGCCGGATGCAGCTCCTCGGCGAGCAGGTTCCGCATCAGCCAGTGGCTGTCGTTCACCAGGATGCGGGTAGCCCCCGCCGCAAGGGCGCCGTCGACCGCGGCATTGGCCTCCCTGGTCATGAGCCGGCGGAATCTGTTATACTCTCCGGCATGCCGGGGATCGGTGGGATCGGTCTGGTCCTCGTGGACCACGCCGGCCACCCCCTCCATGTCTACGGAGATGTAGACCTGCATTTCCTCTCCCGTGATGATGGACGCCCGGCGCACGGCAGACCCAAGAGGACGAACAATGCGCGGATGGATCAATGGAATCGCCCTGGCGGCGGCCGTTCTGGCCTGCGGCCCGCGCGCTGATTCCCAGACCAGCAGCCTGCTGGAGCAGGGCCGGCAGTACACCGCCTGGCTGTACGGCAGCCAGTACGAGAAGCTGTGGGATCGGTTCTCGCCCGACATGCGGCAGACCTTCGGCAGCGTCGCCGACCTCGCCAGCTTCGCCGGACAGGCGGTGACACGCCTCGGCCAGGAGCAGGGCCAGGTGAACGAGAAGGTCGAGGCCGAAAGCCCGCTCCGGATCTACAGCCGCACTTCCGCCTTCGACCGCTCGCGCCACAAGATGCTGCTCGAGTGGACCATGGCGGAAGACGGGGCGGTGACGGGACTCGTCCTCCGGCCGGCGTTCGACGGCGAGAACCAGTAGCCAATCGGTTGCCCTGAAAGCCGGTTTGGAAGCGGTGGGGCTGACCGTCGCGGGGTGGTGCCTCCGGGAGGCCGTACCGCTGCCGACCTCCCTGCGGCACCACCCCGTGACGGTCATCCGCAGCCCCTAATAGACTCTCCCGCCTAAAGGAACTTCTCGCTCCACCCCGAGCAGCACGACCTCACCCGACTCACTCGGCAGCCCCAGCACCAGCGCCTCCGACGTGAATCCGGCGATGTTGCGCGTTCCTAGATTCACGGCTGCGACCACCAGTCGCCCCACCAGATCTTCAGCGCGGTAGAGCGTGCGCAGCTGCGCGCTCGCGGTCTTCTCGCCCAGCGGCCCGAAGTCGATCCAGAGCCGGTACGACGGCTTCCGGGCCCGCTCGTTGGGCTCGGCGCGCACGATCCGGCCCACCCGCAGGTCCAGTGTCTCGAAGGCCTCGACCGGGTTCATCCGATCACGGCGTCGGCTTCGATCTCGATCAGCATGTCGGGGGAGATGAGCCGCCGCACCTCGACCATGCTGGTGGCGGGGCGGATGCTCCCGAACACCTCGCCGTGCGCCCGGGCGAACTCCTCCCACCGCGCGATGTCGGTCACGTACATGCGGGTGCGCACCACATCGGCCATGGACGCGCCGGCCCGCTGGAGCGCCGCGTCGATGTTCTTGAGCGTCTGGGCCGCCTGGGCATAGGCATTCCCAGTGCCGACGATCTTGCCGTCGGGGCCGGTCGCCGTGGTGCCCGAGACGTGTACCGTGTTTCCGACCCGGACAGCCCGCGAGTAGCCGACGATCGGCTCCCAGGGCGCGCCGCTGGAGATGAGCTGTCGTTCCATGCAGGACTCTTTGGGATGTTGGCTGCGGTCGAGCGGGAAAGAGCGGAGGGAAGTAAGGCGTGGAGGGACGGTAAGAAAAGGGGTTGGGCGCTCTCGCCTACGAGGCGGCCTCCCGGCCGTCGGCCGGAAGCGGGGATGGAGGCGCCGGGCAGATGGCCCCGACCGCTTGGAGCAGGTCGGCGGCGGTGAACGGCTTGGAAACCGGCGGCACGCCGGCGCGCTTCACCAGCTCCTCCACGCCTTCGCCGGTGAGATCCCCACTCGACACGATGAGGCGGCCGGCGAGATCCGGCGCGGCCAGCCAGATCTGCTCGCACAGCGTCACCCCGCTCATCCCCGCGATGTGCAGGTCGCAGATCGCCGCGTTGAAGTGCTCGTGCCGCACCAGTTCCATCGCCTCGTCGCCGGTCCCCGCGGTGCGCACCCGGTATCCAGCGCGCTCGAGCAGCCGGCCGACGCTCTTCCTGATGGTCGGCTCGTCGTCGATCACCAGAATCGCGGGTCGGGGATCGTCGCCGTCGGTCACGGATCGAGCTCCTTGCGCACCTTCCGGGCGATCAGGTCCCGCACCTCGGGCGTATCGTAGAAGCCGGTCTCCAGCCGCCGAATCACCTGCTGGAGCTGCTCCGGCGTGATGCCGTCCTGGTCCGGGGTGGCGCCTGGAATCGGTGGGTCCATCTGAGGGGGCTCCCCGCCGCCGGCCGTGT
Source organism: uncultured Gemmatimonadaceae bacterium (assembly GCA_964408595.1). GTDB lineage: Bacteria > Gemmatimonadota > Gemmatimonadetes > Gemmatimonadales > GWC2-71-9 > CAVVWJ01. Next base: position 3,611 of record CAYPAE010000066.1, read on the forward strand.
TCGGCTGATCGGACTCGTGAGAGAACGCCGGCGTCACGAATATCGGCATGGCTGAGGTATCGGCCGCAGTCCCCCGCGACTTGAGGGTCGAGGGGTCGCGATAGCTCCCGGGGCCGTTTGCCGGGAAGCTGGGGCGCGGGTGCCGGCGGATCGGCAAGGTGACGGCAGGATCGGGAGACGCTATTATGTGCATCGGGCGCCGTTGTCGTTTTCCTAGGCACCCTAGGTGGCCGAGCGGATTGTGACTGCCTCCATTCTCTGTATCGACGACGAGCCCGCTGTCGGCGTTATTCTGGAGCGCACGCTGATCCGTGCCGGCCACCGGCCCGTCCTGGTGTCGAGCGTGGAGGAAGCCATGCGCGTGATCGCGCGCAGGCCGGTAGACCTCATCATCGCCGACTACCGGATGCCCGGCCTCACCGGGCTCGATCTCCTCGCCCAGCTGGAGAAGGAGGGCTACAAGATCCCGGTCATCATCATGACGGGGTATTCCAGCATCGAGCACGCGGTCATGTCCATCAAGTCGGGGGCGATCGACTACCTCACCAAGCCGATCCAGCCCGAGACGCTGGAGATCGCGGTCCGCCAGGCGCTGGAGGTCGTTCGCCTCCGGCGGCAGAACGAGACCTTCCGCCGCGAGATCGTGAAGATTCGTGGACGGCGCAGCCTGGTCGGCGACAGCGAAGCATTCCGCCGCGCCATGGAAGTGGTCGGGACCGTCGCCGCCTCTCGCGCCACGGTCCTGCTCCAGGGCGAATCGGGCACCGGCAAGGAGCTCTTCGCCCTGGCGATCCACGACCAGAGCCCTCGTGCCGACGAGCCCTTCATCACCGTCAACTGCGCTGCCCTGCCCGAGGGCTTGGTGGAGAGCGCCCTCTTCGGCCACGAGAAAGGCGCGTTCACCGGCGCCACGGTCCGGTCGGCCGGCGCCTTCGAGCGGGCCCACGGGGGAACCCTCCTGCTCGACGAGATCTCCGAGATGCGACTGGACCTCCAGTCGAAGCTGCTCCGGGTCATTCAGGAGCAGGAGTTCGAGCGGGTCGGCGGCCATCAGCCGATCCAGGTGGACGTCCGGCTGATCGCCACCACCAACCGCGATCTCAAGGCCGAGGTGGACGCGGGCCGGTTCCGCGAGGACCTCTACTACCGTCTCAACGTCGTTCCCCTCCGGACACCGACTCTGCGGGAGCGGCTCGACGATATCCCCTCCCTGGTTCACCACTTCGTGACCCGCTCGGCTGAGCTCCACGGCGGGACACCGCCCACGATCGCTCCCGAGACGATGGAGATCCTGCAACGCTATTCCTGGCCCGGCAACGTCCGTGAGCTGGCCAACGCGGTCGAGCGCGCGGTCATCCTCTGCCGGGGCAGCGTGCTTCAGCCGACCGACTTCGACCAGCAGATCCGGGACGCCGCCGCGCATCCGGCGCGTCCCGCGATCGTCCCCGACCTGGGGACGCCTGGGAGCGCCGACGCGATCGACTACAACCTCGATGCGATCGAACGCCTGGCGATCGACCGCGCGCTCGCTGCCACCGGCGGCAATCGCACCCGCGCAGCGAGGCTCCTCGGCATCAGCGAGCGGACTCTCCGCAACAAGCTCAACACCCCCCGGGCGGCCTCCGGGGGTTGACCCGAAGGTGCCGCCCAGGACCCGGAAGGAACCAGTCCGGAGGCGGAAAGATCTTCCGGCAATTCTTCCCGATTCTTCCTTCCGAGCCTCACTCCGACCGCTGTGTCTCCCTCCCCGTTTCCTCTTCCAACTCCAAGTAGAAAAGACACTTAGCGCGTAGCGCGGCACTCGCTCCGCGGCTCACCCGCATCAAGGTACGCCGATTGCCTTTGCCGGGTGCCAGGGGCAACGCACATCCGGAGCGCGAATGGGGCAGACCCAGATCGCCGGCGATACCTGCAGGATCGTCGTCGGAAGCGGGAAAGGCGGGGTCGGGAAGTCGGTGGTGAGCGTCATGCTCGCCGCCGCCGCCGCCGAGCGTGGCCGCGAGGTGCTGCTGCTCGATGGCGAGCAGAACCTGGCCAACCTGCACGTGCTCCTGGGCCTCGGCGCGCGGGGCAGCATCGAGTCGGTGCTGGGTGGCCGGGTCCGGGCCGAAGATTTGGTGCAGCCGGTGGCGGAGAACCTCTGGCTGCTGCCTGCGGAGTCCGGCGCCGAGAGTCTTTACGCGCTCGACGCGCTGGAACGGGCCCGGCTGCACTGCCGCCTGGTCGAGCTCTGCCGGCGATACGAGGTGGTGGTGGTGGACGCCGGCGCGGGGATCGAAGCGGTGGTTCGCGCCGCGACGCTGGGCGCCGACCGGGTTCTGCTGGTGACCGCGCCCGAGCCGACCGCGCTGATGGACGCGCACGCCCTGGTGAAGATCCTGAGCCTGCAGGCGCCGCACATCCCGATAGACGTGTTCGTCAACCGGTGCGCCGGCGAGGACGAGGGGCGGGGCGCCTTCGCCAGGCTGGCCGCCGCGTCGGAGCAGTTTCTGAACCGGCGGCTACACCTCGCTGGAATCCTCCTCGAAGAGCCGCCGATCGCCGTCGCCGTCCGGGAACCCCGCCGCTTCCTGGCGAGGCTGATGGAGACCCGGGCGGCCCAGACCATCCGCGAGGCGAGGCTCGACTGTCTCGAGCTCGCGGAACCAACCAGGAGCCGTGCGTGAACGCCGCCACCGCGACGACCAGGAATGGGACGCTGCCAGGAGACCTCTGGCGGCGCTACCGCGCCACCGCCGATCCGGCTGCGCGGCGGCAGTTGCTGGAGCTCTACATCGGCCTGGTCCACCACGTCGCGCGCCAGTTGAACCGCCGTACGAAGGCGGTCGAGCTGGATGATCTCGTCAGCGCCGGCACCTTCGGCCTGATCCGGGCGCTCGACAGCTTCGACCTCTCCCGGGGCCTGGCGTTCAGTACCTACGCCGTCCGCCGCATCCGCGGCGCGATCCTCGACGACCTGCGGCGCCAAGACTGGGCGCCGCGCGCGGTGCGGGTCAAGGCGCGCCGCCTTCAAGTTGCGACCACGGCGCTGGCGAGCCGGCTCGGCCGCCCCCCGCGACCGGAAGAGATCGCCGCCCAGCTCGACATCGACGTCTCGACCTACTGGAGATGGCGCGACGACACCGCCTCCCGGACGGTCGTCTCCTACGAGGGCGAATCGGGGAGCCGGTCCGGCGGCGGGACCGCGCTCCATGAGCTGCTTCAGGACCCGAATGCCGCCACTCCACCGGAGAAGCTCGGCCGCCAGGAGGAGGTCGGCATCCTCCGCGAGGCGATCGCCCGCCTTCCCGAAAAGGAGAGCGCCGTGATGGCGCTGTACTACTACGAGGAGCTGAACCAGCGGCAGATCGCGGAGGTGATGCACCTGACCGAGTCGCGGGTGTCGCAGATCCGCACCCAGGCGGTCAAGCGCCTGCGGTCGCGCCTCGTTGCGGCGGGAGACTCCCGGTGAGCGCCGACTGGCCGGAGCGCGCGAAGGAGCCGGGGGCCCGGTCGCGCGAGCAGGACGCCCGGATCCCGCTGGGACCGCTCGATCCCACGCTCATCCACCGCGCCCGCGCAATCAACGCGGACGCGCTGAGGGTCATCGACGACTTGCTCGACCAGATCGCGGACTCGGGGCGTCGGTAGGCCATGGATCTCGATGGAGCGGCCCTCCGGGGCGTCGCCGATCTCACGCTCGCTCTCGAGCGGGAGTGCCGGCTGATCGACCAGCTGCACCGCGCGGTCCTGCAGCAGCGGGAGGCGGTGGCCCGGGGCGACGTGCCTGGCGTGGAGTCGAGCATCCGGCTCGCGAGCCGGGCCCTGCTGACCCTGCAGGAGAACCAGCGGTACCGCGCCACCCTGCTTCAAGGGCTGGTGGGCGATCCGGCTCAGCCGCTCGCGGACCTCGACGCGCTCTTCGAGACCGCGCTGCCGGAGACGTTCCTCGCCGCTCGCCGGCGGATGCAGAGCTCGGCGACCGAGGTGGCGAACGAAGTGTGGCACAATCAGGAAGTACTGCTGAGGGCGCTGCGGGAGCGGGACGCGCTGCTCCAGGAGCTGCTGACGGGGAGCAGGCCTACTCCTTCGACCGAAATGCCCATGGAGCATTCATGATTGCCAGACCCGACACCACCGCCAGACTGCTTCTCCTCCTGCCGGAAGGAGCGGCGCCCTCGGCGCTGCGAGACCACCTGGAGGCGGACGGCTTCGAGGTGACCGTCGCCCGCTCCACCTCCGAAGCGCTGGCGATGCTCTCCCGGCTCAAGTTCGGCTGCCTGGTGGCGGACGCCTCGCTCGCCGAGGACCGGATGCCGGAGTTCGTCGCCGACTGCCTCCACCGGGAGGCGTCGCTCGCGGTGGTCGTCTCGGGGGCGGGGCAGGACGCCCGGACGGCGGTGAGCTGCCTCCGCGCCGGCGCCATGGATTACGTATCCGACCTGATGGACTCGTTCGCGGTGGAGCGCGCGGTGGTGGACGCGATCGCCCGCCGGCGCGAGGCGATGCAGGAACAGGCCACCACGCGGGTGCTGCGGGAGGAGGTCGCGAGCCTCGTGGGCGAGCTGCGGCAGGAGCGGGCCCGGGTGGAGAGTCTCGCCCTCGCCACCCTCGAGTCGCTGGTCCGGGTGGTCGAGACTAAGGACTCCTGGCTCGCCGGCCACTCCGTTCGGGTGGCGCAGCTCGCCGCGTCGCTCGCCGCGGAGCTGGGCCGGAGCGATTCGGACATCGAGGCGGTGCGTCTCGCCGGCCGGCTGCACGACATCGGCATGATCTGCCTGGGGGACGGCATCCTCTCCAAGGAGGGCCCGCTGACCGGCGCGGAGTTCGAGCAGGTGAAGCGGCACGTCGTGATCGGGCACCAGATCCTCGAGCCGCTGCCCCA
>CAYPAE010000067.1:0-8446 GCA_964408595.1 uncultured Gemmatimonadaceae bacterium
CCCGCTCAGCGGATCCAACCCTATGCAGTGCAAAAACTTGCGCTTCCGCCGCACCCCGTCCGAGCTGCCCCCTGGTCTACCGGAAGAGCACCGCCGCCTTGGCCAGAGTCGTCCAGATACCCCAAAAAAGCGGCACCGAGACCAGCAGCCAGGCAATGCCGACCAGGAGCCAGCTGCCGGATGAGGGTGCCTCGGACCGGTCGTCTGAAGCCATCGAGTCTCCGAGTGCCGGGGTTGCCCGGTGAAACAATATTCAGAGCGCGGTGATTTTATGCAATCTCTTCAGGCTACGCCCGCCCCGCCCCGCCGCGTAGAAGCGACCGCTCGCGCGCGAGCTCCGCGTCGGACATGTAGTACCGGTCCGCGACCGGCCGGAGCGCCAGGTTGCAGAAAAACCCCGCAACCAGCAGCCCCGCGAGCACGTACATCGTCACGTTGTAGGCCTGCGCGGCCGGAATTCCCTGTTTGATCTGGTACTCCCGGATGTAGTTGACCAGCACCGGCCCCAGGATCCCGGCCGCGGACCAGGCGGTCAGCAGCCGGCCGTGGATCGCGCCCACGAACTGGGTTCCGAAGATGTCGGCCAGGTAGGCGGGAATGGTCGCAAAGCCGCCGCCATACATCGTCAGGATCACGCAGAAGAGCGCCACGAACAGTGCGACGTTGCCGATGCGCCCGGCGAACGGCGCCGCCGCGTAGAGCACGGTGCCCAGGGCAAAGAAGATCGCGTAGGTCCGCTTCCGGCCGATATAGTCGGACAGCGAGGCCCAGGCGATCCGCCCCCCGATGTTGAAGACGCTGAGCAGCGCCGCGAACGCCGCGCCGATCGTGGCGAGCTGCGCCCGCTGGTCCCCGTTCAGGTCGCGGAGCGCGAGTCCCTGGAGGCCGATGAGCCGCCCCCCGAACACTTCCTGGATCATCGGCGACGCCATCCCGATCACCCCGATCCCCGCGCTGACGTTGAGGCAGAGGACGCCCCAGAGCATCCAGAACTGCGGTGTCTTCCACGCCTGGTCCACGTGGACGTGGCGGGTGGTGATCATGCCCGCCTTGGCCGGAGGCGGGGTCCACCCCGCCGGCTTCCAGTCGGGCGCGGGTATCCGATAGCCGAACGCGCCGACCAGCATGGCGAGGAAGTAAATCGTCCCCATGGTCAGGAACGTCTCCATCACCCCGACCGAGGTGGGCGTGGCGTAGTGCTTCATGAGGATGTCGGCCAGCGGGGCGCCGATCATCGCGCCGCCACCGAAGCCCATGATCGCCATCCCGGTCGCCATGCCGCGCCGATCGGGGAACCACTTGATGAGGGTGGAAACCGGCGAGATGTAGCCCAACCCCAGGCCGCAGCCGCCGATCACCCCCGACCCGAGCCACATGAGCCAGATCTGGTGCAGGTGGACGCCGAGGGCGGAGATCAGGAACCCGCCGCCCCAGCAGAAAGCGGCCACCACCCCGGCCTTCCGGGGGCCGGCATGCTCCAGCCAGCGGCCGAAGACCGCCGCCGAGGAGCCGAGGAAGACGAAAAAGAGGGTGTACATCCACCCGAGCATGCTGATCTTCCAGTCGCACGAGGTCGCGACCAGCAGCTGGAAGAAGTTCATGCCGTCGGGACACGGCACCGCCTCGGTGATGCCGATGGCCCGGCTCAGCGGCAGCCAGAACACGCTGAACCCGTAGGCCATGCCGATGGAGAGGTGAATGGCGAGGGCCGCGGGCGGCACCAGCCACCGGTTGAAGCCCGGCTTCGCGATGATCCGTTCCCGCGAGAGTAAACCCGCCATCACGAGTCTCCTGGATGTAAATTTTGGGGCGTCTGAAGCTACCGATCACCGGCGAACGAGGCCAGAGCGCGCATGAGGCTGTCCCCCCACTCTCCGCTTCCCACGTTTCTCGCGCTGCTCGCCGCGGCCTCGCCGCTGGCGGCACAGCGCGCGTCCACCGTCGAGCCGGCGCCGTGGGTCGCTGCCGACCCGGCCGCGCGCACCGTGACCATCACCCTCGAGGTGACCGCTCCCGCCGGCTCGCTGTCGGCGCTCCTCAACGGCTACCGGGAGGGCGGAGTCCAGGTCGTCGTGCCCCTCGGATGGACGGTCACCTGGGACTGGCGGTCGGCCGACTCGACGGGGAAGCACGGCCTGGTCGTGACGGCCGAGCGCGAGAAGCTCCCCCCCGAGGGCGGGCGCCCCGCGTTCACCAACGCGATGACTCGCAGCGTGACGGCCGGCCTTCCGGCCGGGCAAGTAGACCGCTCCACGTTCGAGGCCGGAGAAGCGGGTTGGTTCTGGTTGCTGTGTGGCGTGCCGGGCCACGCCCTGGCTGGGGAATGGATCGGGCTGAGAGTGGATCCTGAGGCCACGACGGCCGGGGTGAAGGTGAAGGGCTCGTAACCCGCCGGCGTGCCACAGGTGTCACCCTGAGCGCAGCGAAGGGGGCCATGCCGGCATGGTCCCCTTCACTTCGTTCAGGGTGACACTCCCAGGAGCCGTTCCACCTCTCCCTCGAACTCCCCAATCATCTTCGCGTGCTGCGCCCCGGTGGCCGGGCCGTAGAAGCCCGCGTGGATCCGGCGCACCTTGCCGTCCCGGCCGAGAAAGATGGTGGTCGGGAACGAGGTGAAGCCCTGGAGCTGAGGCAGCGTCGCCGCGGCGGCCTCGGTGTCGTTGACGCCCGCGAGCAGAAGGATGAACGGAATCCCGAACTTCTCCCGGTAGCGCCGCACCTGCCGCCGGTCCACCGCGGTGTCGCCCGAGACCTCGTAAGCCAGCCCCACGATCTCCAGCCCCCGCCCCCGGTACTTTCGGTAGAGCTTGACCAGCTCGGGTGCCGCGTCGTGACAGGTCGGGCACCAGGTGCCGAAGACGTCCACCATCACAACCTTGCCCTTGAACCGCGGGTCGCGATCGGTGACCAGGCGTCCGTCGAGGTCGGGGAAGCCAAAGCGGAACGGCTCGGTCGTGTCCGCCTGCGTGTTCTCGGTGAGCGCCTTGAGATGCGGCGCGCCGGTGCTCCGCACCGCGGTCCACGGTGTCTGCGCCCGCAGGCCGGCGTGGAAGATGCCTCGCAAGCTGTCCGGCGTGCCGCCTCCGCCTCCCAGCGCTCCGGTGAGCAGGTAGACGTAGGAGCCGTCGAAGTGGGCGAGGGCGAAACTGTCGCCCTTCGCCTGCCCCGCGAAATGTCCGTAGTCGCCGGTGTTCGAGATGATGGTACCCTCGAGCCCAGCGTCGCCGTTCCGGAGCTCGATCACCCGAGGCGTGGTGCCGAAGTCTCCCATCCAGATCGCGTCCCATCTGCCGATGAGCCTCCCCGACCCTCGGCTCGCCGTCCAGCGCCCGCGCGAGGCCCGGAACGGGATCACCCGGGGGCCCCGGTTGCCGACGTTCCGGTAGGCACCGGTGAGCGAATCGCCCCCGAGCCTCGCGCTGATCGCCGCGGCGTAGTCCGCCATCTCCAGCACGACGCTGTCCCCGGCGAGGGTCACCGCCGAGAACGGCTGGCATTTGGCGCCGTTGCAGAGCTCGCCCCCCCACCCGGACCCTCGCCGCTCGAGCTTCACGCCGAACCGCAGCTCGCCGCCCGCGAGATCCAGCGCCGCCCGCCATTCACCTGCGGGCGACACAGTGTGCCCGGCGAGAAGCGCCAGCGAGAACGCGAGCATCACAACGGCGGTTCTCATCTCGCTTCCAGGCCCCCGGGCGGCGCGCTCAACCCGCCGCCCGAGTACCGCTCCCCGGCCTCGACCTTCGCTTCGATCATGTTGCCGCGCCACGGAGCGGGGCAGGGGAAGGCCGAGCTGTAGGCGCAGAACGGATTCCGGGCCCGGTTGAAGTCGAGGCGGTAGCGTCCGTCGCCGAGGGGAACGAGGGAGACGAATCGGCCGGCGGGATACGTGCCCGCGGCGTTGGTCCCGTCGCGGAAGAAGATCTCCAGCTCGGCCTCGCCTTCCATTCCGGTCGGGATCCGGCGCACCCGGAGACGCACCGGGCGCGCGCCGATCGGCACCACCACGGTTCCGGCTTCCGCGGCCTCGGTCTCGATCCCGTCGAGGGCCAGCACGCGGAGTTTCCCCGGTTGGTCCGGAGGCGACATCGGTCCCACGAAGACCAGCCTCGGGTCGTAGCTGTAGTACTCCGCCGTCTTGTCGCCTCTCTCCGGACCGTACACCGTGACCACCCGCCGTCCGGAGACCCCGCCGGACGTCACCGAGTAGGAGCCCAGCGCGACGAGGCGCCCGGCAGGAACCACCCGCGTGCCATCGGGACCCTCGAGCGTCACGACCCCGTCGCGCTCGGTGACTCGATGCTCGCCCACACCCTCGAGCGGCACGTCCGCGTCGGGCGGGCCCAGCTTGATCCCGGGCCCGATCGGCTGTTGCGCGAGGGCCGCGAGCGGTGAGTTGGGCGCTTGGGCGAGCCACTCGGCGTAGGCCCGGCGTTCCTGAGCGATGTCTGGCGGAAGTGCCTGCGAGCGGAGCGGAGCGGCGAGCGCGCCGAGCGCCATCAGCGCCGCCGCCGGGATACGGCGACAGGTCACGAGCGCTTGAGCGGACCGACGAGCAGAATGGGCGAGGTGGGCTGGGTCGAGCCCGATTCCGGCTCCACCGTCACGGCGGCTGCGCTCACTTCGCCGTCGGCGGGGACGGGGATCTGCTCCACTCTCACATGCCCGGTCGGCTCGGGCTTGAACGTGATCGACGGCACCGGCGCGCCGTCCTTGATGAACCAGAGCTGATAGGCCCGGCCCTCGGGTACCGGCTTGAGCTTGAACCCGTGAACGATGGCTCGGTGGCGCTGCTGGTCCCAGAAGAGCTGAATCCCGGGATCCGGATCGCCGCTGGCCGTGAGCTGGAACATCTGGACGCCGGGCTCGAAGATCGCGTTGAGCGTGGCCTCCCGCTCCGTGAGCCGCTCGGACGTCGTCGCGAGTCGCTGCATGATTCGGCCCAGCTCCGCGCGAAGGTCCCGCGTCTCCCTCAGCTGCAGGTACCCGAACCCGAGACCGACCGCGGCCACCAGACCGGCTGCCAACGCTCCCCACGGCGGCGGCGGGCGGCGCAGCGGCCGCGCGGGACCGGCCGACTGGGCCTGCATCCGCGACAACACCCTCTCGCGCAGGTCCGGCGAGGGCGCGGCCTCCGGGCCCCCGAGCGCCAGCAGCGCCGCGACCTCGCGATACTCGGCCACCTCGCGCTGCGCCTCCGGCGAGCCGGTCAGCATCGCCTCGAATCGCCGTGCCTCCTCGGGCGACAGCGCGCCGAGCGCGTATGCCGCGGCGAGATCCAGGGGCGTTTCCTGCTCGGGGTGACTCATCGGCCGCGCTCGAAGTAGAACGGACGCAGGCCCTCACGCAGCTTCTGCATGCCCAGCCGCACCCGTGTCTTGATGGTGCCGAGCGGCTCCTGAAGCAGCTCGGCGATCTCCGACTGGGAGAGCCCCTCGAAGAACGCCAGCTCGATCGCGCGTCGCTGGGGTGGCGAGAGCGCCTCGAGGGCGAGCTGGACCTGCTTCCGCCGTTCGGCGTGGTCTACCCCACTCGATGGGTCCACCCGCCAGCCGCCCATCGCCGGCGCCGAATCGGGGCGCTCCGCGGCGGCGGTGGCGGTGATCCGCTCCCTACGGCTCCGGGCCCGCACCAGATCCAGCGCGCGGCTCCGCGCGATCGTCGTGAGCCAGCCGGCCACCGAGCCCCGCGCGGCCTCGAACCTCGTCGCCTCCCGCCACGCCTGCGCGAAGGTGTCGAGCACGACCTCCTCCGCGTCGGCCCGCTGGCCCACGATCCGGTACGCCACCGCGTACAGCACGTGGCCGTACCGGTCGTACAACTCCGCCATGGCGCGCTCGTCCCCGCCCGCGGCCCGAGCGATGAGATCGGTGTCGCCGGTAGGCGTCGGCCCCGGGGCGGTGCTACGCATCAGCCATGGCTGGCGGGGAGTCCTGAATGGTTCGCTCGTTGGGTGCGGGCTCTCCAACATGAGTCTACACGGCTCCGGGGAACCTCCACAAGAACACTGGGCCGCCGCGGCGATCACGGGAGTGCCTTCGGCCCATCTCCTCGGGTAAAGATCAGCGTGGCCGACCGGCCGCCGTAGGTCGCCCGGACGACGTTGACCTGGTCGGCGAACTGCTCGGTCAGCACCCGGTTCATCACCCTCGCTCCGGCGAGTCCGCCGGCGACGCGCGTCCGCGAGCGGACCGTGAGGACGTCGCCGTGGATCAACCCGTCGTCCCACGCCAGAGCGATGTGCGCTCCCGAACGGTCGTGAACAACGAAGCGGTCGGTGAGATAACTCCGGAGCGCCGCCCCTGTCGGCTTCTGCCCCGACCGGGCGCCCACCACTCCTCGGATGTCGTCCGCGAAGAGCCGAATCACGACGCTCACCGTCCCGCCTGGGTCTTGGGACAGCTCCGCTGCCGAGGTGTGAGTCGGGTGGCCGCCGGGTAGAGCCAGCCAGCCCACGATCGCCGCGAGGAGCCATGCGCCACTCACCACGGCGTCCGCTCGACCGCCATCGTAGCTGCGACGATCACCACCATTGCCGAGACGGCGACGACCCTGACCCGATGCCCCAGCACCAGGTCCACCGCCTCGAGCGCGAGGCCCGCGGCGGCGAGAATGAGCAGCTGACCCAGCTCGATGCCGAGATTGAAGCCCAGCAGTGGGACGGCGATGGAGCCGCTGAAGAAGTCGCGGAGATAGTTGGCGAAGCCCGCTCCGTGCACCAACCCGAACACGCCCGCGAACACCGGCCGGTAGCCCCCGCCCCACGGCGCCAGCGCGCGATCCCGGACCAACAGGTTCTCCACCCCGGTCGCCACGATGGTCACCGGGATGAGGAACTCGATGACCGCGGTGGGCAGGCGGAGCGAGCCGGTCATGGCCAGCGCCAGCGTCACCGAGTGCCCCACGGTGAATGCGGTCACCACCCAGACCGCCGCCCGCCAGTCGCGGCCGCGGTAGATGGCGGCGAGGGCGAGCAGGAACAGCACGTGGTCCAGCGCCGCCGGGTCGGCGATGTGATGGAAGCCGAGCTGGACGAAGGCGAGGAGATCGGACATGACCTAGTCCTCCCGTCCGGCGAGCCGGGCAAGCACCTGCTTTGCCTCGGCCGGTTGGAAGGGATGCCAGTGCGGGTTGATCGCGAGCGCGGTTTCGAGGTAGCGGCGCGCATCCGCGCGCCGGCCCAGGGCCGCCTCGATCATTCCCGCGTGATAAAAGAGCGACGCGTCGCGGGTCCCGAGCGCGAGGGCGTGCCGCATCTGCTCGCGGGCTTCCGACGGCCGTCCCGATCGGTACAGCGCCCACGCCAGCAGGTCCCACCCGTACACGTCCCGGCGGACTTCGATCTCCCGCTCCGCGCGCGCCAGCACGGTGGGCACCTCCCGGTTGCGGTCGAGAAGAAAGAGCCCCCACAGGCGATGAAACGCGTCCGGCTGGCCGAGCACGGTGATGGACATCGCGCGGTAATACTCCTCGGCCTTGGCGCTGTCGCCCGAGGCGGCGTAGACCTGGTACAAGAGACCGAGCGTGGCCGGATCGAGCGTCCTCGCGATGGCGCGCTCGCCGTACTCGATCGCCTCGCTCCAGTGGCCCCGCGCGGCTGCCGCGCGAGCCAACGCGTCCAGCAGGCGGTGATCGTCGGGTGCCGCCGCGAGCCCGGCCTCGAGCTCCTTCTCGGCCTCGCGCAGCCGGCCGTGACGGAGCGCCAGGTCGCCGAGGCGCCACTGAAACCAGGCGATGTGCGCGGCGGGCATCTCATGCCGCCCGGAGGCCTCGTCGCGCGCCTCACGCAGGAGGCGCCGCGCCTCGGCGGGCCGGCCGCGCAGCTCCTCCCACCGGGCGTAGCGGGGTGCCACCGCCAGGTCGCCGCGCGAGGTGAGCAGCATCCCGAACGTGCGACGGGCCTCGGGATAGGCCCCCAGCTCGAGCTGGATCTCGCCCAGCATCGCCCGGGCTGGGCGGTAGGCCGAGTCGCGCGCCACGAGCCGCTCGGCGACCGAGCGGGCTTCGGCGAAGCGGTGCTGGCCCATCAGGCTCGACGCCAGCACCTGGAAGGCCTCCGCGTTGCGGCCTTCGCGCAGCCCGAGCGAGCGGCGAGCGTGGGTTTCGGCCCGGCGGAGGTCGCCGTCACCGCCCCCGGCGCGCGCCCGCTGGAGAAAGAGCCGCGACAGCTCGGCGAAGTCACGGGCGGAGAGCGAGTCCCGTGCGACTCGGGTCTCGAAGAACCCGATGTCCATCTCCAGCACCTCGGCCTCGGAGAAGCGCGGTCCGGCCGAGGCTTCGGCGGTCTGGAGCGACCGCGCGACCGCGAACGCGGCGCTCACCGCGCCGAGAAAGAGCGCGGTGAGCCCCAGACGCCTCCTGCCGAGGATCGGGGTCAGTTGGGTGCCCCGAGATAGGGGAACGCACCGCTGATCGGTGAATCGCTGGCCACGTTGTCGGTGGTGAGCGC
>CAYPAE010000068.1:0-2515 GCA_964408595.1 uncultured Gemmatimonadaceae bacterium
CTTGAGCCGGGGCGACACCAGCACGTCCGCCTGCTGCAGCAGGCCGGGCAGCGACGGGATCGGCCGGGGTCCCATGAAAACGACCGAGGAGACGATGGCCAGCCGCTCGGCGCGTGCGCGGTAGTGGGTGATGTCTTCCTCCCGTCCTCCGACGATCATCAGCTTCGCGTTGGGCACCTTGCGCAGCGTGTGGCGGAAGCCTTCGAGCAGGAGATCGATCCCCTGATAGGGCTCGAGATTGCCCACGTACATGGCGACAGGGCCCTCGTCCGCCCCCGGGAGCAAGCGGCCGTTTCGGCCGTACGGCTCCCCGTTGGAGAGGAGCGTCGTGTCCTCCACCCGACCGACCGGCTTCCCGGGATCGTGCGCCAGGGCGACGTCCTCGAGCGCGGCGCAGACGGTCAGCACACCGATGCTCCCCCGGATCGCGACCGCCTCCAATCGATAGAGTGCAGGGAAGGCAAACCTCAGCGCTGGATAGGCCTCGACCATCTGCTCGGCGAGCGACGAGTCCATGTCGTAGACGTACGGCACGCCCGTCAGCGCCCGCATCAGGCTGGCGATAAAAGCCGACTCCTCGACCGCATGGATCAGATCGTAGCGGGTGCGACGCAGCATGCCGAGGCAGGCGACCACCATCAGCCCGTCACAGATGACCTTCTTGAACGAAAACCCTGCCCGGATGTTCCCTAGGCCCGGGACCCGAAGGATGCGGTACACCTTGCAGTTGGAGATCTCGACGTCGGCGCCCTCCGAGTAGGTGAGCAGGTCCACGGAGTGCCCGCGCTCGCTCAGGAACTCCAGCACGGTCTTCACGGCGATAGGGGTCCCGCGAGCTTGGTAGAAGGGGTGCGGCGCAAGCAGCAGGATCTTCACACCGCCTCCGCACGGACCACCGACGCCTCCTCGGCAGCCCGCCGTCCTTCGTCCCACCCCAGCGCGTCGCCGACGATCCGGACGGCGAGCCTTACCGCATCGCGGTCCGGCCCCGGAGGGTCGCCCAACTCGGTCCTGCGATACACCACGTCACCCAAGGTCAACGCCATCTCCTCCCTAGCCGCGTGCAGGATTCGCTGCGCCAGGGGCTGGCCGCCCTGCGAAAGCTCCGCTCCCGCCAAGGGGGCCTCGGCGGTACGGCAAGCACGCGGTTGAAGACCCATGGAAGCTAGCACGACATCTACTACATCCTGGGCCACCGCGCGCGCTGTGGTGTACTTCACCGCCTCGACGGTCAGGAGGTTAGCCGGTCCGGGCCCGCTCCGCCCCCTTACCCGTGGTCGCTCGGCCAGGGTGGCGGAAGGTCCCGCTTCAAGGCCGGCCTTGAGGGGGAGTCGCCCCCACTGCCGCCCGGCCACATCGTTCCGAGAGAGGCGGAGTCCGGGGCAAGCGCGGCTGAACTCCGCGAGCAGCGTCTCGGCGCCTCGGTCGAGCGCCGGGCCGGGATCGTTGCCGTCGTCCGCCACGCCGTACCAGGTGCCAAGGAGGGTGCTGCGTTCCTGAGGCACCAGGAAGAGGAATCGCCCTCCCGATCCTCCCGGATCCCCGTCCGAGGACGAGCTTGAGCGAAGGCCGACGGCGACCTCGGCCACCCGGCGTCCGACCACCAGGTTGAGAGCGAGGGTATGCCGTGGCATGCCGGGGGCAGGGCCTACGCGCTTGCCGGCGAGGCTGGCCAGCGCCTCGGTCCAGGGCCCTGCCGCGATCACCACCTGCCGGGCCCCCACCTCGTGGCGCCGGCCCGTGAGCCGGTCCACCACGCCGACCGAACGCACGCTGCCGCCCGCGACCTCGAATCCCTCCGCCTCGGCGTGGTTCGCCACCTGCGCACCGGCCGACGCGGCGGAGAGGACGAAGGCGAGAGTAAGGCGCTCCGGACGCGTCATTCGCGCGTCGTACCAGAGAGCACCACCGGTGATGCTGTTGGGGTCGAGAGCGGGGAAGAGCCGCAAGCATTCCGGCCGGGAAAGGACCCGCCCGGCGGCGATGTGTCGGCTGGGATCGAGGTGGCGGTTGCGAGCGGGGGAGAGCAGGTGGGTGAGCGCGAGCGCGGCGCCGAAGGCCGCTCTGCCCGGCACCCCGGGCGGGCCGGTCGGCACCAGGACCGGGAGCGGCTCGACCAGTCCTGGCGCCACCCGCAGGAGCGCCGACCGCTCCCGGATGGATTGGTGCATCCGGGCCAGGTCGCCACGGGCCAGATAGCGGATGCCGCCGTGCACGATCCGCAGGCTGTTCGCCGAAGTCGCGGCACCGAAGTCGTCCCGTTCCACCAGGGCGACCTTGAGCCCGCGCAGCGTCGCGTCCCACGCGATGCAGGCGCCTTGAATCCCGCCCCCGATGACCAGAACGTCGTGCTCTACGCCGCCGAGCTGATTCAGTTCCCGCCGCATCGGCCCGACCGCTAGGGGCAGCTCCGCTCAGGTCCGGTCGCGAACACGATAGGCCCGGCGGTGCGGTGCGCGCAGATGGACGATGATCTCGCCGATCAGACCGAGTCCCAGGAGTTGCACCCCGAGCG
>CAYPAE010000068.1:2615-8433 GCA_964408595.1 uncultured Gemmatimonadaceae bacterium
AGATGGACGATGATCTCGCCGATCAGACCGAGTCCCAGGAGTTGCACCCCGAGCGCCAGCAACAGGACCGCGAGCAGCAGCAGCGGCCGGTTGGCGATCCCCTGGCCCTCGATGCGGTTGACCAGCAGCACCAGGGAGGTGACCGTTCCGGCGAGTAGGAATACCGAGCCGACCAGTCCGAAGAAGCGAAGGGGCTTCTCGGTGAACTTGGCGAGGAAGAAGAACGCGGCGATGTCGAGCAGGCGGCGGGCGTAGACCCCAGGGCTGTAGACCCGCGTCCGGGCGTTGCCCGGGTGCTGGGGCACGGCCACCTCGGTCACCCGGTAACCCTCGCGCAGCGCGAGCGCGGGGATGAACCGGTGGAGGTCGCCATAGAGCGGCAGCCCCTCGGCCACGGTCCGGCGGATGACCCGGACGCCGCAGGCGATGTCGTGGAACGGCCGGTCGGTGACCCCGGCGATCATCCGGTTGAAGACGACCGACTGTAGCCGGTTGAGCCAGCTGTCGATCCGGGGCGACCGGCTGGCGACCACCATGTCGGTCTCGTCGCCCAGGGCCTCCAGCAGCGTCCCGACGCCCTCGGGCTTCACCTGGAAGTACGCGGGAAGCGTCAGGATCACGTCTCCGCGGCTCCGCTCGATGCCGAGCCGCAGCGCCGCGGTCTCGCCGAAGGCGCGCGCGAAACGGAGGAACCGGAGGTTGTCCCGCTCCTGGCTCAGGGCCGAGAGCTCAGGGGACGGGGAGAAGCCGCCGTCGAAAACGAAGACGAACTCGTGCTCCTCGCCAAGCGAGTCCAGCTCGGCGGCGAAGCTCCGATAGAGCGTCACGAGATCGTCCGCCCGCTCGACCACCGGGACCACCACGGAGATGAATCTGGCGTCGGCGCCGCTCCTGGCGCGGGACGGCTCGAAGGACGGTTCCATCAGCACACCCTGGCCCATGTCAACGTACCTCCCAGGCGGTCGGAATCTCGTTCGCGCTTTCCCGCTCGCTGTGCAAGGCCACCTCGGCCACCAGGCCGAGCATCAGGAGGTAGAACGCGGCGCCGGCGCACAGCAGCGCGGCACCGGGAAAGACCAGGGCCTCGGCCTTGGACGGACCGAACTCCGCCGCCGCCACCGCCGCCATCGCCGCGAAGAGCAGCGCCGCGAACACCATCGGGACCGCGAGCGTGCCGAACCCGACCAGCGGGCGCGAGCGGAAGGTGGTGATCATCTTGAGCGTGAGGAGGTCCACCAGCACCTTCACCGTCCGGGAGATGCCGTACTTGCTCTCGCCGAACCGCCGGGCGTGATGCCGCACCGGCATCTCGGTGATCCGCGCGCCCACGCTCGCACTGAGGGCGGGGATGAAGCGGTGCTGCTCCGCGTAAAGCGAGATCCGGTCGAGCAGGTCCCGGCGGTAGGCCTTGAGGGAGCACCCGTTGTCGGTGATCTGCACACCGGTCAGGCGCCGGATGATTCGGTTGGCAACCCACGACGGCACCTTCCGCAACAGGAACTTGTCCTGCCGCTGCTGGCGCCAGCCGCAGACCAGGTCGTATCCCTCGGCGAGCTTGCCGAGGAGGGCCGGGATGTCGCGTGGATCGTTCTGGAGATCGCCGTCCAGCGACACGACCACGCGTCCCCGAGCGTGGTCGAATCCGGCCATCATCGCTGCCGTCTGGCCCACGTTCCGTCCCAGCCCGAGGCCACGAACCCGCGGGTCGCCCGCCGACGCCGCGGCCACCCGGGCCCACGTGTCGTCCCGGCTCCCGTCGTCTACCAGGATTACCTCGAAGCTCCCCGAATAGCCGGCGAGTGCCTCGAGGATCCACTCGACGAGGGGACCCACGTTCTGAGACTCGTTGTACAACGGGGCGACCACCGACAGATCGAGCTGGTCGGCCGCCCGCTCCGCCGGGGGAATCGAGACCATGCCGCGTAGGCTTTCCGGTTGTTGGACCCGGTTGCAAGATATTGACTTGACTCGCGCCTTACCAGCAATCCGCGTTCCGTTCACGCCCACCTGCCCCACACAGCCCAAGCATGGGCCTGTCAACGAGTTGTGTCCAAGCGACAGGGCCCGGCCCGGGGCCGGGGGTGGCGGATCGCACGGATGTGGCCAGGGGACAACAGAGAAGACTCAAACACCCGACGAGTGGGGCGAGGCTCACCAGCCTCCACGGCGGAGGAAGATGACCGGGACAGTCTGCAGCATGATGCGGAGGTCTTTCCCCAGGCTCCGCCGGCGGATGTACTCCAGGTCGTAGCGCACCTTGGTCCGCACGTCGTCCAGCGAGCGGTCGTAGTGCTGGTGGATCTGCGCCAGCCCCGTGATCCCCGGCTTGGCCCGCTGGCGCAGGGGGTACTCCGCGATGTGCTCCCGCAGCTCGGCGAAGATCGTCGGCCGCTCGGGCCGGGGGCCGACGATGTTCATCTCGCCCCGCATCACGTTCAACAGCTGGGGGATCTCGTCCAGCCGGTACTGGCGGAGGAAGCGGCCCACCGGGGTGATCCGGGGATCGTTCTGGGTGGCCCAGACCGCGCCGGTCGCGCGCTCGGCATCCACCCACATCGTGCGGAACTTGTACATGGTGAAGGGCCGGCCGCCGAGGTCGCGGGTGCGGCGGCGGTTGCCGAAATCGGTGCCGGGGATGCGGCGGTCGAGGCCGACCCGCTCCTGAGTGTAGAGCACCGGGCCCCGGGAGGTCAGCTTGACCGCCACCGCGATCAGGAGCAGCAGCGGAAGGGCAATGAACAGGGCCAGGCCCGCGATGATGACGTTCATCGCGCGATGAGCGGCGGCATCCGCCGCCTCCTCAACGACAGCCTGCGCACCGGAGACGCGCACCCGCGCCGGACTCGGCGACATCGAGCCCGTCACTACTTGGTGCGACGGCTGTCGCCTAGGCCCCGAGGTGGCTATGCCCATTCGTTTCGTCCTTGAGGCACCCTATTTGGCCGACCGCGGTCACGGTGGGACGATGGGCGCGTTCGTTCACGGTAACAAGGAACCGCGATATCCCCTGTGACGCGTCTCACCACACGGTTCCTCAGCTGGCGCTGCCTCGCTCGGCTGATCGCTTTGTCGGACGGAGAATCGGGTCGGTCAGCTCGCCCAAGCCGAACCGGGCAAGCAAGCGACTGAAGCGCGAGCGCTCGATGCGAAGCTCGGCCGACGGCCGGGCGGCCGAGTGGTCGGGTTGAGCGCTCTTCTGCGCCTCCGGAAGCGCGGAAATATGCGGGACTGGTCGCTGGGCCATGCTAGAACCGTTTCTGCAAAGTTTGGCACCATCCGGCGGTATGACCAGGACACGATTCAATAATGGCGCCGCGAATTCACGGCGACCGACCGAGTGAAGCTCCTGTTGAGATCTGGCTATCTAAGCCCCTATCTTATACAATGTTACTAACTCATGCCAGGGCCCATCCCACCGGGCCGCCAGGCGGCCGGCCGTTGCTCAGGGGCAACAAGGTGGATGCGTCCTTCCACCACAGCCTTGGGGGTGCCCTGACGTGGCACACCAGCATCCGAACTGTGGCGCCGCTCCCGCGATCCAGGCCTCCGTGGCCTTGATCTCAGTAACTAAGTATTCGCGGGGCAGTAACTTACCGAATTCGACCCGGTCCGCACGAGTCCTGCGGTCGAAGGTCGAACCGGCCACCCCGCCGTCCTTACACCCTGGCTTTCCACATGGCAACTCGAGATAAGGCCCCCCACGCGCCGCTGGTATTGGTCGCGAACGACCAGGAGTGGTCCGCTCGATCGCTGGAGAGCATCCTGGGTCCCAACGGCTTCTCGGTCGTTCGAGCTTACACGGGACAGCAGGCGCTCGAGCGCGCGAGAACTTCGCACCCGGACCTGATCATCCTCGATGCCCAGATGCCGGACATGCACGGGTTCGAGGTCTGTCGGACGCTGCGGAGCGATGCGCGGTTCGGCGCGACCACCCCCATCGTGATCACCACGTCGGGTCCGTCCGGCCGCACCCAGCGGCTCGAGGCGTACCGCGCCGGAGCGTGGGAATTCCTCGGCCAGCCCCTCGACGGCGAGGCGCTGCTCCTCAAGCTGAACACCTTCCTTCAGTGCAAGCGCGAGGTGGACGCCCTCCGCGAGGAGAATCTCCTCGATCCCGGCACCGGGCTCTACAACATGCGGGGACTGTCCCGGCGCGCCCGTGAAATCGGTGCTGAGGCGTTCCGTCGCCGGGATCCGATCGCCTGCGTGGTATTCGCCCCCGATGCGGAGGAGGACGACGCGGAGCCCCAGGAGGACGAGGAGGCGCGACGGATGTCCGACCAGGTGGCGCTGTTGTTCCGGCAGGCTGGCAGGGCGTCGGACGCCATCGGGCGGCTGGGACAGTCGGAGTACGGCGTGATCGCGCCCGCCACCGGGCCCGACGCCGCGATCCGTATGGTGCGCCGGCTCGGCGGGGTTATCGAGTCGTCGCCGATCCCCGTGCGCGGCGGCGAAAAGACGCTACGGCTCCGCGCCGGCTACTGCGCCGTCCCTGATTTCGCCGAGTCCTCGGTGGACGCGGTGGAGCTGCTTCTCCGGGCAACGACGGCCCTGCGCGACCTCAAACGGGAAGGCCAGAAGGGAGAGCGGATCCGGGCGTTCGAGCAGGTTCCCACCAGGTTGGCCAACTAGAGCGGTCTAAGTGTAGTAAGGACACAACGATATATGGTGCGCCCGAACCGCGCCCTGTAGCGCTCCTCCATCAAAGTGCTTGACACCTGCTGCAATCTGTTGTATAAAAGACACTCTTCATAGCAGCGGGCCCCTAGCGGCCCGTACCGGCTAGCAGCGATGCCACCCCTCTCCGACCCGAGGAGTGGGTGAAGTATGTCCACCTGACCGAGGAGTGCAGGATGGCCAACCCGCTCGCTCAGCCGGAACGTGGCAGCCCGTCGACCTCTGAAGCGCTGCGCGACCCCCTTTCCATTCCGAGCGAAGTCAAAGCGAGCATCCGGGTGCTCGTGGTGGACGACGAGCGCACGCTCCGGGAGAGCTGCGCGAGCGTGCTCCAGATGGACGGTTACAACGTGACGCTGGTGGGGCGGGGCGAGGAGGCGCTCGAGACCGTCAAGCGGCGGAAGTTCGACATCATCCTGGTTGACCTGTACATGTCCCAGATTTCGGGTCTGGAGATCCTCCAGGCCGCCCTGGGTGCCTACAAAGACACCATCGTCGTCGTGATGACGGGGAACCCGAGCGTGACGAGCAGCATCGAGGCGCTCCGTGCCGGCGCCTGGGACTACCTCCCCAAGCCGTTCTCGGCCACCCACCTCCAGGTGCTGATCGGCCGCGCCTCCCACGCCGTGATGATGTCCCGCGAGACCCAGGACCTCCGGGTCCAGCTCATGAAGCAGCACGGGCACAGCGACAAGATCGCGCTGATCGGGATCTCGCCGCTGTTCCGCAAGGCCGTCGAGCTCGCCCGCAAGGTCGCGGCGACCGACGCGTCCGTCTTCATCAGCGGCGAGAGCGGCACAGGCAAGGAGGTCATCGCGCAGTTCATCCACCAGAACAGCCGGCGCGCCAGCCGCCCGCTGGTGCCGATCAACTGCGCGGCGCTTCCCGAGCCGCTCCTCGAGAGCGAGATGTTCGGGCACCGGAAGGGCGCCTTCACCGGCGCCGACCGGGACAAGCCCGGCCTCCTCGAGACCGCCAACGGCGGGACGCTCTTCCTCGACGAGCTGACCGAGATGACCATGCCGCTCCAGGCGAAGCTGCTCCGTGTCATCCAGGACGGGGTGGTGCGGCGGGTGGGGAGCGAGCAGCAGGACGCCGTGGTGGACGTCCGCTTCGTCTCCGCCACCAACCGCGAGCCCCA
>CAYPAE010000069.1:0-8403 GCA_964408595.1 uncultured Gemmatimonadaceae bacterium
GGTGATCTTCTTGGTGCTCTTCTGCTCCAGTGCGATGCCCGTCAGCACGTCGCGATACTGCGGCAGGTTGCTGCCGAGCGCCTTGGCGAACTCGCGCTCGGCCTCGGTGAGCGAGTCCAAACGAATCACCAGGTCGGGCACGATGCCGCCGCCGCCGCGGACGATCCGGCCGGCGCCGGTCCGGTAGACCGGGCGGGCCCGGATCGCGGAGTCGCTGGCCGAGGGCTCGGGCCCGCCGGGCAGTGTGTCGCCCGCCTCGAGCGCAGCCTGCGCCAGCTGTTCCTCTTCGCTCTCGACGGTGCGCTGGATCGTGCGGCCGCTGGGGGTGAACCAGCGGGCCGTGGTGAGCTTGAGCGCGACGCCTTCGGCCAGCGGGAAGAGAGTCTGCACCAGTCCCTTGCCGAAGGTCGGCGTTCCGATCACGACCGCGCGGTCGTGGTCCTGGAGCGCGCCGGCGATGATCTCCGCCGCGCTGGCGGTCCCTTCGTTCACCAGGACGACGATGGGCAGCTCGGGCCAGGTCTGCCGCGCGTCGTCGAAGAACTGCTTGGTCGAGCCTCGCGCCCGGCCGCGGGTGGAGACGATCTCCTGTTTCGAGTCGAGGAACAGGTCCGAGACCTCGACGCCCTGGTCGAGCAGACCGCCGGGATTGAAGCGCAGGTCGAGGATGAGGGACTTCATCCCCTTCCGCTTCATCACGGTGATCTCCTGGCGCAGCTCACCCGCAGAGGTTTCGCTCACCGGGTTGAGGGAGATGTAGCCCACGCCGCCGTCGAAGGTGGTGCCTGCAGGCACCGAGCGGATGTGGATCTGCGCGCGGGTCAGCGGGTACTTGATGGGCTCGGGCAGCCCCGACCGGCGCACCGTGATGGTGATCCTGCTGCCGGCCTCGCCCCGCAGCGCCTTCACCGCCTCTTCGTTCTTCCAGCCTTCGGTGGACTTCCCGTCCACCTCGATGATCTGGTCACCGGTCTGGACGCCGGCCCGCTCGGCCGGGGTCTCGGGGAGCGGGGCCACCACGGTGATCCACCCGTCGCGCACGTCGATCTGGATGCCGAGGCCGGCGTAGTTTCCGGAGGTCTGCTCGGTGAGTGCCTTGTAATCGTCGCCGGTGAGAAGCACGGAGTAGGGATCCTTGAGCTGCTCCAGCATCCCCTGGGTGGCCTTCTCGTACAGATCGGTCTCGCCGAGGGAGTCAACGAAGTAGGCGCTCACGTGACCGAGCACGTCATCGAACAGGCGGGCCTGCTGGTAGACATTGCCGCCGGCGGCCGTGCCGCGCTGCAACAGCCAGCCGCCGCTCAAGAAGGAAATGACGGATACCGTCACGATCACGCCCCAGCGCTGCCTCATAACCTGCCTCCGCTCCCGCAGAATGACGCGGACCGGCCTGCCCGGTCCCGATGATTCAACTTAACTCGTTACCGCACCAAATCTGTCCGGCGCCACTTGGAGAATCTCCGACCAGGCGGCTTGCAAGAGCCGGTCCGGCGGAAGCCGCCCGTCCAAATGTCGCATTCCCTGCCCGCGCGCCGCCAGGTAGTATTCCGCCACGCGACGGTGGAAGTCCCCGCTCTCCTGCTCCAGCCGATCCAGGCTTTTCCCGCCCGCAACCTGGCGCGCCTGGCCAACTTCCGGTGCTAGATCGAGAATCAACGTGAGGTCGGGGACGAGACCGTCCGCCGCGGCCCGGTTGGCCGGAAGCACAACCTCCGGCGGCAGGCCGCGACCGGCCATCTGGTAGGCTTCTGTTGTGAGCGCGAAACGGTCCGAAAGCACCACCCTACCCGCCGCCAGACTGGGGCGGATCAAAGTCTGCACCAGATCGGCACGGGCGGCGAGATAGAAGAAGAGTTCGGAGATGGGCCCGACCGGGTGCTCGGGGTCGAGCAGCGCTTGCCGAGCGATCTCCGCGGCGTGGGTACCGCCGGGCTCCCGCACCACGACGGGGTCGAGCCCTCCCTGCCGCATCCGTTCCGCGATCGCGACGGCCAGGGTGGACTTGCCCGACCCATCCGGCCCTTCGAGCACGACGAACACCCCGGGTCGGTTCATCCCAGCGTGATGATGCTGCTGGTGGCCCCCTTCTCCATGCCCTCGCTGATCTGCTGGTTCACCCGCGCCATCAGCTTCTCGAAGTTCGAGCGGGCGATGACGTACGCCTGGCCGATCGAGCTGGTCTCCAGGTCGCGCACGGCGCTCTCGTAGGCGTCCGCCGTCGGCTGGTCGGGCATCTGTCCCTGCGCGATCGCCTGGTCCACCTTGCGGGCCAGCGTCTGGATCAGATCCAGCTTGGCGACTGTCTCCTTGTCCTCGCGCAGCGAGGACTCGGCGCGCTTGAGCGCCTGGTACTCCGAAGACTGGCCGATCTGACGGCCCAGCTCCTGTGCCTTGTCCCAGATCACGGTTGTGCGCTCCTCCGAGCGAGCAGGTAGCGCTCGCGTCCGAATAGGTCGGCGTGAATGGCGACGTCCATCCAGCCCAATGCGCCCGCCTGAGCGGCGACCGCCGCCGCCCGCGTGCAATCGACTTCCAGCGCGAGCCACCCTCCTGCCCGGAGGACCACCCGCGCCTCCTGGAGCAGCCGGCTGGTCGCGTGCAGACCGTCGGGACCGCTCACCAGCGCCGCCGCCGGCTCCCACCACTTCACCGACCGATCGAGAGCCGCGTATTCCCCTTCGGTAAGATAGGGGGGATTGGAGACCACCGCGTCGAGCGAGCCGGGACGGAGTGGCCCGCAGAGATCACCCCGGATCAGGCTCACTCGCGCTCCCAGCGCCGCGCGATTCTCCTCGGCTAGCTCGAGCGCCTCGGCGGACGTGTCCACCGCCGACACCTGGGCGAACGCGCCTTCCGAGGCGAGGCTGAGCGCCAGGCATCCGCTGCCGGTCCCGATGTCGGCCGCACGCCCCGTCCGCACCCGGGCGAGCAGCAGGTCAACCAGCCCCTCGGTCTCGGGACGGGGAATGAGGGCGCGTCGGTCGCTCCTGAGAAGCAGGTTCCGGAAGCCGATGCGCCCCGCCACATGGGCGAGCGGTTCCCCCGCGGCTCGCCGGCGGACGGCGAGCCGGAGCGCCGCCGCGGCCTCCGGCTCCGGGTCGGCCTCCCCGTCCAGGAAGACCTCCGCCGGCGCTGCCCCGCCGAGCTCGGACCAGAGACGCAACGCCTCGCGCCGCGGCTCGCTCACGCCGGCTGCCGCCAGCGCCGCCGTCGCTTCCGCGAGCAGCACCCGACGAGACAGGGCGACGTCAGACCGCATCCTGCTCCTGCCGGCTCGCCATGCGAAGCGCATCCACCAGCTCGTCGAGACGGCCGTCGATCACGTCGGCGAGATTGTGGACCGAGAGATTGATGCGATGGTCGGTGACGCGGCTCTGGGGAAAGTTGTAGGTCCGGATCTTGGCCGAGCGGTCACCGGTACCGACCATCGCGCGACGGTCGCGTGACCGCGCGGCCTCCTGCTCGGCGATCATCCGGTCCAGCAGCCGCGCGCGGAGCACCTCCATCGCCTTGAGCTTGTTCTGCTGCTGGGACTTCTGGTCCTGTTGGCTGACCACCAGGCCCGACGGCAGGTGGGTGATCCGTACCGCGCTGTCGGTCGTGTTCACGCTCTGGCCTCCCGGGCCGGAGGAGCGGAACACGTCCACCCGAATGTCCTTGTCTTCGATCTTCACGTCCACGTCTTCGGCCTCCGGCAGCACCGCGACGGTCGCGGCCGAAGTGTGGATGCGTCCCTGCGTCTCGGTGGCGGGAACCCGCTGCACCCGGTGCACCCCCGACTCCCGCCTCAACAGGCCAAAGGCGCCGTCCCCGCGCACGGCGACGATCGCCTCCTTGAGCCCGCCAAGCGCGCCCTCGCTGAGCGACATCGGCTCCCAGCTCAGGCCGTTTCGCTCGCTGAACCGCTGGTACATGCGGTACAGGTCGGCCGCGAAGAGCGCGGCCTCGTCCCCGCCGGTGCCGGCGCGGATCTCGACGATCGCGTCCCGGGCGTCGTGCGGGTCCAGCGGGAGGAGCAGCTGGTGCAGCTCCTCGGTGATGGCGGAGATTTCGGGGGAGAGGCGGGTGAGATCCGCCCGGGCCAGAGCGGCGAGCTCGGGATCGGACTCGTCGGCCAGCTCACGCGCCTGGGCCAGCTCACGCTGAATCCGGGCGAGCCGCTCGGCCAGACGCACCACGGGCGCGAGCCGCGTGTGCTCGCGCCCGAGCGACTTGAGTTGTGCGGGGTCCCGGGCGACGAGTGGGTCGGCGAGGGCTTTGCCGACCTCCTCCGCCCGCAGCAGTGCCTGGCGGAGCCTGCCCTCCACGGGTTACGCCTTGGGCGCCGCGGCTGCCGGCTCGGTCTGGTACTTCCGCCGGAACCGGTCCACTCGGCCCGCCGTGTCGACCAGGCGCTGCTTGCCCGTGAAATAGGGGTGGCACTGGGCGCAGACTTCCACGTGAATGGAAGCCGAGGTGGAGCGGGTCTCGAACTGGTTCCCGCACGCGCAGACGGCGGTGAGTTTGCGGTAGACGGGATGAAGATCGGCTTTCACTGCGAACTCCTGGTTCTCGGTAAGCCGCAGAATCTAGAACCGTCGGGGTCTGGATGATAGGGCTGGCGCCAGCGGGGCAGCGGGGCGGCGGGGCGGCGGGGCAGTTCGCTCCGCAGAGCAGAAGGTTGCCGGTGTGTCGTTGCGGCCCCGCTGCCCCGCCGCTGCCCACTGGCGCCGTTGACACTCCTACCACGCGCAAGTAAGCTATCGCCAACTACTTCCGCTTTCCGAGAGGCCACCCGTGCCGCTGTCTCCGACCGAGGTCTTGCGCAAGGTTCCGCTCTTCTCCGGTCTCGCTGAAGCCGATCTGGCGGCCTTCTCCGAGCTGACCCGCGAGCGCAGTTACCCCAAGGGAAGCGTGATCGTGTTCGAGGACGATCCGGGCGACGCTCTCTTTCTCGTCGCCGGCGGCCAGGTGAAGGTCGTTCTGATCGCGGAGGACGGCCGCGAGGTGATCCTCTCCGTCCTCGGCGAAGGGAGCTTCTTCGGCGAGATGGCGGTTATCGACGAGGAGCCCAGATCGGCCCACGTCATCGCCATGGAGGACTCGAGCCTCCTGGTCCTCCGGCGGGAGGACTTCCACGCCCGCCTCCGCCACTCTCCGGAGGTGGCGATCTCGCTCCTCAAGGAGATCTCCCGCCGGCTCCGCCGGGCGGACGAGAAGATCGGCAGCCTCGTCCTGCTGGACGTCAACGGCCGGGTCGCCCATCTGCTCCTTCGCATGGCAGAAGACGAAGGCGGCGACCGGATCACCCGCAAGCTCACCCACCACACCATCGCCCAGATGATCGGCTCCAGCCGGGAGACCGTCTCGCGGACGATGCGGAACCTCGTGGAGCGGGGCATCATCGCGGTCACCCGCAAGGACATAACGCTCCGGGATCGCCACTCGCTCATGCTCGCAGCCCGGCGGGCGTGAGCGCAGTCACCAATCAGTGGTGACTGGGACCGTAGCCGGTGACGGCCGGGACGGAAGACGTTGGAGCATGCCCCCTCCCGTCCCGGGGCACCCCTGGTGACCTATACGCTGAGGTTCTGGGGTACCCGAGGCTCCATCCCCACTCCCGGCCCGAAGACCGCCCGCTACGGCGGCAACACGGCGTGCGTCAGCGTGTCCGGCCCGGACGGCCGTCTCGTGATCCTCGACGCCGGCAGCGGCCTCCGCCCGCTGGGTCACGAGCTGATGGCCGGCCCGCGCCGGGCGATCTCAGCGGACATTCTGCTCTCGCATACCCACTGGGATCACATTCAGGGCCTGCCGTTCTTCAAGCCGCTCAGCGCGCCCGGCAACTCCTTCTGCATCTACGGCGCCGCGCAGGAGGGCGTGGCGCTCGAGGAGATCTTGCGGCGCCAGATGGATCCGATGGTTTTCCCGGTACCCCTGCGAGCGCTGGCCGCCGCGATCCAGGTGAAGGAGATCACGGAGGGCGAGGTGGGCTTGCCCGATTTCATCGTGCGGGCCTTCCGTCTCCGCCATCCGGGCACCACGCTGGGATACCGGCTCGCTGCGGCCGGCGGCGGGCGTGACATCGCGTACCTCACCGACAACGAGCTGGGTGACGGCGCCGGCTACCCGGTGCGGCCCAACTGGCGCGCTCGCCTGGTGGAGTTCCTCGCGGGGACCGATACGCTGATCCACGACGCGATGTACGCCGAACAGATCATCAAGGCTCGCTGCGGCTGGGGCCACTCCACCCCGCACCAGGCGGTCGCACTCGCGGCCGAGGCCGGGTGTCGCAGGCTGATCCTCTTCCACCACGAGCCGGAGCACGATGATGACGCGCTCGACCGGCTGGTCGAGGAGACCCGGGCGTATGCATTGCGGACCGCTGGAAGCCTGGAGGTGGATGGCGCCGCGGAAGGAATGGAATTCCCGCTGTGAGGAGACGAGCGATGCGGATGGCCTTGGGCTCGGTATCAATCCTGGCGGCGCTCTGCGCCGCGCGGCCCGCCATGGCGCAGGACGGGAACGGGCGTTTCGCCGTCCTGCCATTCGAGAACACCGGGTCGTACGGCCAAGACAAGGAAGTGTTCGAGGCGCTGGAGCTCGGCCTCGCCGCCATGCTCGCCCGCGCGATCGACCGGCACCCGGGCGCCGACGTGGTTCAGCGCTCGCAGCTGGGCGAGGCGATGAGTGCCCTCGACCTCGGCCCGGCCCAGCGGGTGGATGCCGCCGCCGCCGCGCAGGTCGGCAAGGGAACGGGGGCCCGCTACACCGTCACCGGCAGCTTCGCGGATTTCTATGGGAAGTTCCGCATCAACGCGCGGCTGGTGGATGCGCGGAGCGGCGAGATCGTGAAGGTCGTCTCCAACGACGACCCCAAGCTGCAGGACCGGGCCCAGCTCGCCGCCATCATCCAGACGGTGGGTGAGAGAATCACCGCCGCCGCCGGACTGCCACCCTACCCCGCCGGCTCCGCGCCGCCGCCGGTTCCCACCGATGCGATCACCGCGTACAGCAGGGGCCTGCTCCACGAGAGCCAGGGCGACCGCGCCAAGGCGCGCGAGTTCTACCAGAGCGCGCTGACGGCATCCCCGGGGTTCGAGGAGGCCGCGGCCGGGCTGGAACGGGTGCGGGGCGGGTGAATTGTCACCCTGTAGCATGTCATGTCATCCTGAGCGGAGCGAAGGAGGCATGAGCCGACGCATGCTCCCTTCGCTCCGCTCAGGGTGACACCAACACCGCGCGTCGCAACCCAATCGCGACGCCGACGTGGATCGGCAGCGCGAGCGCGATCACCGGACCATTCACCTGGTCGAGTCCCGGGAGAACCTGGAGCACCAGCCCAGCGAGGGAGAGCGTAGCGAGCCCCAGCGCCAGCGCACGGGCCCTTCGTCCGGCCGGGCCGGATCCGGCCAACCCCAGCGGCCCCAGCACCGCCAGCCCCAGCACGAGCGGATTCACCTGGAAGAGATTCTCGTTGTGGTAGGCCATGGCGTGATCGGTGAAGGCCCAGAGCCCGGCGAGCACGACTCCTCCCAGCCCCGCGAGAGACCCCCACAGCCCTGTCATGACACCCAGCCCGAGCCGTCCCGCCACATGTCGCCGGGCGAGGCCGCCGAAGGCAGCCGCGACGGAGCCGGTGACGGCGCCGAGAAGCAGGTACCAGTGAAGCCACGATGGCGGAGTGTCGGGCGGCGGCGAAGCGCTCGATTGGAAGAGAGTTCGCTCGCCCGTGACCAGTGGCACCTGGGTGCCGTCCGGTCGGTTCAAAGTCACTCGCCGCACATGATCGCGCATCGCCAGGGGCAGGAACATCTCCTCCCACGCCGAGATCGGCCGGTCCGCCCGCTGGCCCAGCGCGAGGAGCAGGCCGGTGAAGATGAGCGGATCGTTCGCGGTGAGCCGCTGGGTGTGGAAACGGTAGGTCTTCCCGGTGGGAAGGGAGGCAGTCTGCATCCTGATCGCGCCGCCGATCACACGGTCGATCGCGTCGCGCACCCGGGTCGAGCAGTTGTCGTCGTAGTAGTCGTAATGATAGAACCGGTTCTCCGGCCGTTCGTTCCAGCGGAGGAACTCCTGGAGCTCGAGGCTGGCGCCCGGTGAGAGATTCAGCTCCTGCAGCCAGACCGACCGATTGTCTCGCACGTAGCTCTGCACGTACGGCTCCGCGGGAAAGCCGGCCATCCAGTACCACATCTGCCCGCGAATGAAGCGGAGCAGGAAGTTCTCCTGCCGGAAATCGAAGAGCCCGTAGTTGTACGTCGTGTCGGGATCGACCGCGGGATCGTCGATCCAGATCGCGTTGTGCCCGAATCGCTCCCAGACCTCGGCGCCGGGCCCCATGGTCATGAGGTAGACGCGGAGCTCGGCAGGCGGACGCGCGGGCAGGCGGGCAGGCGGGCCGATCGAATCGGTAGCTGGCGT
>CAYPAE010000070.1:0-8387 GCA_964408595.1 uncultured Gemmatimonadaceae bacterium
AACTTCTCCGCGATCTCCGTCTCGTTGTAGGTACGCTCTTTCGTTGCAGGCATGTCATCTCCTTTGAATACCATCTGTCGGCTACACGACTCCCCCGTTCACCACGATCATCTGGCCCGTCATGAACTTCGCCTCGTCGGAGGCGAGGAAGAGCGCGGCCGCGGCGACGTCCTCCGGCGTTCCCCACCGCTTGAGCGGCGTCAGCTCGACGACCTCGTTGCGGAAGCGGGGGTTCGCGTCCTCTCCGAACGCGGTCTCGATGAAGCCCGGCGCCAGGATGTTGACCCGGATGTCGGGGGCCACCTCGCGCGCGAACGACTTGCTGAAGCTCATCACCGCGCCTTTCGCCGCGGAGTAGAGCACCGGGTTCTCGCCGGCCATGCCGAGGGTGACGTGGTCCCACGACATGTTGATGATCACGCCGCCCCGGCCTTGCTCCCGCATCAGCTTCGCCGCCGCCCAGGACGCCAGCACGGTGCCGCGCACGTCCACCGCGAGCAGCAGGTCGAGCTTCTCGAGCGGCGTGAGCCGCGCCCCTTCGCCGGTGAGGATGTCGGCGCCGGCGTTGTTGATCCAGACGTCCACCCCGCCGAACCTGGTGCGGGCCTCCCGCGCCAGCGTCGCGACGTCTTCCTCTCGCGCGATGTCGGCCTGGATCACCTCGGCCCGTCGGCCGGTCGCGGCGAGCTCGACGGCGGCCTCGTCGGCGCCCCGACGGTTCCGGCGATAGGAGATGAGGACGTCGGCGCCGGCGCCGGCGCATCGCCCGGCGATCGCCCGCCCGATCCCGCTGGATCCGCCGGTCACCACGACGACCTTCCCTTCCAGGATCACGCCTCCTCCCCTCCGCCGCAAGTCGTGGCTAACTTCATAAATCCTAACATATCAGCGCGTTAGCATCTCACAAGGGAGTCGTGATGCAGTTGCTGGTGAGCGTGCGTGCCGGGAACGAGGTGACGGCAGCGCTGGCTGGGGGGGCCGACATCATCGACGCCAAGGAACCAGCGCGTGGCTCGCTCGGCCTGGTCGCGCCGGAGGTGTTGCAGGCGATCTCGGCGCGCGTGCCGGACTGGGTGCCGTTCAGCGTCGCGCTCGGAGACTTCACGGCGCCGGACACGGTTCGACACGCCGTGGCCGGCGCAAACGTGCCTGGACGTCGCGCCCCGATCTACCTGAAGCTGGGGTTCGCCGGCGAGCGGTCCGAGGTCACGGTGACCTCACTCATCGCGGCCGCGCTCGATGCCGCGGCCGCCGCATCGGTCCGGCCGGTCGTGGTGCCCGTCGCGTATGCCGACTGCGAGAATGCGAGCTCGCCGGCGCCGGAAGGCGTGCTGCGCACGGCGATAACAGCCGGCGCTCGCGCATTCCTTATCGACACCTACCTGAAGAATGGCAGAGGGCTCCTGGATTGGGTCGATCTCCACCGCCTGCGCATGCTGGCGGCAGACGCCCGGTCGGCGGGGTTGCTGCTCGCGATCGCCGGAAGTCTGGATCGGGCCGCACTCGACCGTGTCGCGGGCATCGCCGATGTGGTCGGCGTGCGGGGGGCCGCGTGTCGCGGGGGGAGGGAAGGGACGGTCGATGCCATGCTGGTCCAGCGCCTCCGGGAGCGGCTGCGAGTCAGGTCCCCGTCGCTCTCCGTGACTGCGTGAGGGCCGGCTGGTAGCGGGGCTGGTCGGCCCGATGCCGGAAAGGGTGATTGGCAGAACGCGAGGCCCGATCTCGGGAGGGTGGTCTTCGAGACGCCCCAAACCCCCGTCGTGAAAGGAGCTAGGGAGCGGAACGAAGGGGCATAAGTATTGCCTCACCAATCGGCTACGAGCTCCGACACCGTCGCATTCGCCCTCATCTCATCGGCCCCGGCCGGGACGCCTGACCCCACTGACATGAATCTGTCGCGTCACCCTGGGCCATTGAGGAGCAGGTTCGGCCGCCGTCTCCTACTCCTCTTCGTCGGCTGCGCCGTCCTCCCCACTGCCGTGGTGGCGACGGTGTCCTACCGGCACGTGACGCAATATCTCATCGCCCAGAGCGAGACGCGCCTCCACCAGGCCAGCAAGACCTTCGGCGCCGCGATCTTCGAGCGACTCCTGCTGCTCGACGCCACTCTCAAGAACATCCCGGCTCACGCGATTCTCCGGCCTCCGACCGGAGAGGACTCCAGCGCATCCGCGATTCCCGGACTCGACCCGTCGGCCGGGCGGCGGTTCACCGCGCTCGAGTTCGTCGGCGGCGACGGCGTGCGGGTTCCGATCTCGGGTCAGCTCGCCGATCTGCCGCGGCTGACCGAGCGCAACCAGGCTGATCTCGCCGAAGGCCTTCCGCTGCTCGCGGCGGAACACCACGACGGGCGCCCCACGCGGACCTACCTGGTGCGGCGCGTCAGCCAGGGCCACGGTCAGGCGCGGGCGGAGGGCCTCCTCATCGGAGAGATCAACGCCGACTATCTCTGGGCGACCTTCGATCAGGGCCTGATCGCGGCCGGCACGATCCTCACGGTGAAGGACGACAGCGGCCACGTGCTGGTGAGCTCGGTCGCAGGGGTTCACTCCGCGTTCCAGACGCTGGGGCTCGAGGCCCGGCCCGATGCCGATTCTCTCGCGAGCTTCGACCGGGAGCCGTACGTCTCGTCCACCTGGCCGATCCTGCTCGACGAGGTGTTCGCCGCGCCCACCTGGAGCCTGGTCCTCGGTCATTCCAAGCAGGAGGTCATGGGGCCGGTGGTCCGGTTCACCCACACCCTGCTGATCGTGGTGCTCGTGTCCACCGCCCTCGTGCTGGTGCTGAGCGTGGATCGCATCCGACGGAGCCTCGTTCCGCTCCGCGAGCTCCAGGGGGGCACCCGCCGCATCGCCGGGCGCGACTTCGGAAGCCGCGTCTCGATCAGGAGCCGGGACGAGTTCGAGGAGTTGGGCGCGTCGTTCAACGCCATGGCGGCCCAGCTCGACCGGCAATTCCAGGCGCTGGCGACCGCGGCGGAGATCGATCGCGCGGTGCTCTCGGCCACGAGCGCGAGTGAGATCGTGGCCACGCTGCTGGCGCGGCTGCGCGACGTGTACCCCTGCGGCGCCGTGAGCGTGACGCTGATGACGCCCGACGGCGCGAAGTCGCTCCCGAGCCTGGTGCACGACTATGCCGACGGCAGTCGGGTCCACCTGCGGGTAGATCTCCACTCCGACGACGTGCAGGAGCTCCTCGACGGGCCCGACTCGAGCGCCGTCGCCCTGGTCGAGGGCGAGCGCATCCGCCCCTACATCGCGCCGCTGGCCGAGCTGGGCCGCAGCGCCTTTTTCGTGCTTCCGCTCCGGTTCCAGAACCAGCTGGTCGGGGTCATTGCCCTCGCCGATCGCCCCGAGGAGACGGCCGATGCCGATGCCCGCGTTCAGGTCCGCCGGCTCGCGGACCACGCCGCGGTCGCGCTGGCGAATGCCCGGATGCTGGAGCAGGTGCGGACCCTCGCCTACTACGACAGCCTCACGGGCCTGCCCAACCGGCTCTCCTACAAGGAGCGGCTGGCCAACGCGCTGGAGGAGGCCAACCGGGGCGAGAGGCTCGTCGCCGCGTTCTTCATCGACCTCGACCACTTCAGCCGGATCAACGACACCCTCGGCCACGATGCCGGCGACCACCTGCTCCAGCAGGTGGCGGCCCGGCTCCGAGCCTGCTGCCGCGATCGGGCGGACCAGGTGGGCCCGGCGAAGGACGCGCTCGATCCCGAGGTGGCGCGCCTCGGGGGGGACGAGTTCACCGTCATCATGCCCGGGCTCGCCGACCCGGAGGACGCCGGGAAGCTCGCCCGCCGCATCCTCTCGAGCCTGGCGCACCCCTTCCGGATCGAGAGCCGCGAGATCTTCATCAACGCCAGCATCGGGATCGCGGTCTATCCGTTCGACGGGAAGGACCTCGAGACCCTGCTGATGCACGCCGATACCGCGATGTACAAGGCGAAGGAGCAGGGCGGCAACAGCTACCAGGCGTACTCCCGCTCCATGAACGCGACCGCGATGCAGCGGCTCACCCTGGAGAACTCGCTGCGCCGCGCGCTGGAGCGGGAGGAGTTCGAGGTGCACTACCAGCCGATCGTGAACGCGCGGAACGAGGCGCCAGTGGCCGCCGAGGCGCTGGTCCGCTGGCGCCACCCCGACCTCGGCCTGCTGCTGCCCGCGGAGTTCATCGCGCTGGCGGAGGAGAACGGCCTGATCGTGCCGCTCGGCGAATGGGTGATGCGGACCGCGTGCGCCCAGAACCTCATCTGGCAGCGGATGGGCCTCGCGCCGATCCGGGTGGTCGTGAACCTCTCCAGCCGGCAGCTCACCCGCGCGATAACCGATAGCGTCGGCCGGATCCTGCGCGAGACCGGCCTGGAGTCCCGCTATCTCGGTCTCGAGCTGACGGAGTCAGTGCTGGTGAACCACCAGAAGGAGGGGACCGACACACTGCACGCCCTCCGCGCCATGGGGCTGCACCTCTCGGTGGATGACTTCGGCACCGGGTACTCGTCGTTCAGCTACCTCAAGCACTTCCCGCTCGACACCCTGAAGATCGACCGCGCGTTCATTCGCGAGATCACCAGCGACCCCGACGACGCGGCGATCTCGACGGCGATCATCGCGCTGGGCCACGCCCTCGGCCTCACGGTGACCGCCGAGGGCGTCGAGACCGACGCGCAGGTGAAGTTGTTGCGGGAGCAGGGGTGCGACGATATGCAGGGGTACTTCTTCAGCCGGCCGGTCGTGGCCGAGCGTCTGGCGGATCTGTTGGCGATGAAGAAGAATGGCGTGCGGGCGGGCAATCGGAAGCAACGGGATGTCAGCCTGAGCCCTTCGGCTGCGCTCAGGGCAGGCTCCGCGAAGGAGGCATGACGAAGCGGTCCCACGCGACCACGCTCACCTCGAGTCCCGCCGGCACCACCGTTGCGAAGCATCGATCCACCCCTGCCTCTCCCACCTCCGCCGGCTTCACCAGCAGGAGACGACTCGCGTCGAGCGCGCCGGCGACGAACGCCGCCACGCTGTCGCTCGTGGCGTCCCAGCTATGCGGCAGCGGGTCGGCGGCGCGAAGCCAGCGTGAGGGTGCCAGCACCGCGACGCGGCCCGCGGCGAGAGCGCCTGCGATCGCGCCGGAATCCTCGACCAGCGCCGCCCCATCGATTCGCTCCGCCAGCACCTGGGCGTACTGATCCATGGCGAGAATCGCCATCCAATGCGCCGCGTCCGCCGAGAGGCCGGTGCGGCGGTCGAGCTCCCGCACCACCTCCGCGAACGGTCCGCCCCCCGGAACCACCACGATCGCCTCCAGCCGGCCCATCGCGCCGACCGTCGCGCACACCGCCTCCAGCGCGCGGGGCACCCCCAGGAGCCCGCCCCCGATCTTGATGACGACGGGCGTCATGCCGTCACGATGGCTTCGGCCAGCAGCCAGGCGACCGCCGCGGCCGGCGCCGTTCGGGCGGCATCGCCGATCCGGTCGGCGAGCGGCATGACCTGGAGCCCCGCCCGGCTCGCCGCCTCGGCCGCGATGAAGTCGCCCAGTCCGGTCACCACGGCGGTATCGAGCCGCGGATGGCGGGCACCCACCCGCCGCACCGCGTCGGCGACTATCAAGACGTGGGCCTCAGCCAGTGCCCGCGCGATCGTCCCCACCGCCTCCTCGTCCAACATCTCCGCGTCGGCGCAGACCGCGCGGGCGAGTCGCTCGCCGGCAAACTCGCGGGTCGGCGGGCGGCCGTCCGGCGCCGAGACGCTGTAGTCCCGGGCATCCAGCGCGCCGAGCCAGAGGTACGCGTCGCCGATCAGCGCGAACCCTTCAGGGACGAGCGGGCAGAGCCCGCCCCAGAGCGGCACCACGCGGGCCACCGCCTCGACCGGTGTGCGCAGCGCGCCGGTATAGACCAGCTCTCCGCTCAGCAGCCGCTCCGGATCGGTCCGGCCCAAGGCGGCCGGCTCGCCGGCCGCGATGGGGATGATGTCGGTGGAAGTGGTTCCGATGTCCACCAGCAGGCAGTCGGGCACCTGCCGCCCCACGAATCGAGCGGCCGCCGCCCAGTTGGCGGCCGCGACCTCGAGCGGCCGCTCCCTCGCTTCGCCCGGTTCGAGAAAGCGTCCCTCCACACCGTAGATCTTCACTCGCTGGC
The DNA here is from genome assembly GCA_964408595.1 of uncultured Gemmatimonadaceae bacterium. Lineage (GTDB taxonomy): Bacteria > Gemmatimonadota > Gemmatimonadetes > Gemmatimonadales > GWC2-71-9 > CAVVWJ01. Next base: position 6,134 of record CAYPAE010000070.1, read on the forward strand.
CCGGAAACGCCTCGGCCATCGCGTCGAGCACGAACCCCACCCCCTCCCGCTTGGTTCGGAACGCCTGGGAGAGCTCGGCCGTCATCGTCACCGCGTGCGTCACCGGCCCACCTCCGAGCGAAGCCGCGAGCCGGCGCAGCGTCGGGACCAGCGCTGCCGAGTCGCGCTGCATTTCGAGCGGCGCCGAGAGCGCTCGGGGAGGCGAGAGCCGGCCGCCCTCGATCTCGACCCGCGCGGCCTTGGTATTTGCCCCCCCGACGTCCCACCCGAGCACGGCGGTGCGGCTCCGGCTGGTCTTCGTCGGCCCGGCATGGATAGAATGGGTCATGCAGCTCATCCCGGTGGTCGATCTGAGGCACGGCGTGGCCGTGCAGGCCAGGGCAGGGGACCGCGCGCGGTACCGGCCGGTCGAGTCGGTGCTGACCCCCGGTGTCGCGGGCGATCCACTCGCCCTCATCCAAGCCTACCGCGACGTCCTGGGCGCCCGCGAGTGCTACGTCGCCGACCTCGATGCGATCCAGGGCGGCGACATCCAGCGGGGTCCGCTCCGCGATCTGGCGCGCTCAGGCGCACCGTCCGGTCTGCTGGTGGACGCCGGCATCAGCGACGCACGCCGTGCGCTCGAGGTGCTGGCCTTGGGCGCGGATCGGGTGGTGGTCGGTCTCGAGACGCTTCGGGCCTTCGACGACCTCGCCTCCGTGGTCGCTGCCGCAGGGCCGGAGCGCGTCGTCTTCAGCCTCGACCTCCGGCTCGGCCGCCCCATGCTGCACCCGGCCAACCGCGATGCGGGTGGAGCCGAGCCCACCGCGGTGAGCCTGGCGGTTCGGGCCGTGGCAGCCGGAGTGAAGACGCTGCTGGTGCTGGATGTCGGTCGGGTCGGAACCGGCGGCGGGGTGAATCTCGAGCTGGTGGAGGCGCTCCGCCGGCGCTTCCCCTCCGAGCGGCTCCTTGCAGGCGGTGGCGTCGGCAGCCGGCGGGACCTCGACCGGATCCGCGATGCCGGCTGCGACGGAGCGCTGCTGGCGACAGCCCTCCACACGGGGCGGGTCGGCGCGGCGGATGCGCTGGCCCTGGCCGCGCCGACTTCCGCTCAGTCGAGCGCCAGCACCTCGCGGTAGGTCGCCGACTGCCCGTAGTTCTCTTCGACCTCCAGCTCCAGCAGGGTGAGGTGCCGGTGCCCGCCCTGGGCCAGCTCGTCGCGCACTCGGGTGCCGAGATACTGCGCGAGCATCTCCGCGGTGCTGTTCTGGATCGGGAGCAGGGCGCAGTCGGCGCGGGGGAAGACGTAGGTCGGCTCGCCGAAGTAGTCCACCGCGATGCGGTTGCCGTCCTCCCGGTAGCCGAGTTTCGGGTTGAGCTTCGGCAGCAGCACCTTGTGGTCGATCTCGTCCACCAGTCTGCGGGTGATCTGCTTCAGCACGCTGAAGTCGAGGACGAACAGGGCCTCCGAATCCACCGAGCCCTCGACCGCGACGCTCACCCGGTAGTTATGCCCGTGAAGGGTCTCACACTGGTGACCGCGGAAGGTGATGAAGTGGGCGGAGGCGAAAACCAGGTAATCCTTGCTCACCTGTACCCGAAAGCTGCTCGACACGGCGATCCTCTCGTCAGCGGTCCCAGCCACCCTCAATTATAACGACGAACAACGCGGCGCAGGTCAGATCGGCGGTGGTGCCCGGGTTGCGAGTGTTGCGCGGATCGCGGAGCTCCGCGTCGAGCCCGGCCAGCGAGGCCCGTCCTTCGGCGGTCCCCATGCCACCCACCGCGACGACCTCCCGGGCCCGCGCCGTCACCCGCTCCGCTTCCGCCCACCCGAGCTTCCGCGCGATATGGGTGTCGGGCACCGCGGCCAGGAGCGCGAGAAAGCATTCCACCGTCGCCTCGGACCAGGAAAGGCCGCGGCGCCTCGCGTGGTCCAGTGCGGGAGCGCCCACCTCGAAAGTGAGCGCGAACCGGTTGGTATACTCCCGCGCGACCGCGTCGCGCACCGCCGCCAGCGCCATCGCCTCGCGCAGCGACACCGTCGGTGCGGCGGCCACGTCCTCGACTCTGGCCGCGCCCAGCCCCCCCGGCCGTGCTCGCCGGATCGCAGCGTACGTCTCGGCCGCGTCGGCGACGGTGGTCTCGTCGAGTACTGCGGCGAGCCGGTCCCTGAGCGTGCCGCGGTCGCGGGCCGCCGCGCGGGCGAGCGGCGCGAGAAGCAGCACGATGCCGAGGTTGGTGTTCGACCCGGTCCAGCGCGAGGTCGCCTCGA
>CAYPAE010000071.1:0-8308 GCA_964408595.1 uncultured Gemmatimonadaceae bacterium
GCGAGGTGCGGAAGAGGGTGAGGAACGCCTCCGATTGGCTCAGGTGCTCCTGGGCTGCCAGGCGATAGGTGGTCGCGTTCGCCGACGGACCTTCCCACGCGGTGGGATGCGGACCGACGGACACCCTGCCGATGCCGATGCCCAGCGCCAGCACCGCCGCCGCAACGGCCGCCCAAGGTGCCCAGCGCCGCGCAAAGGGAAGCACGCGCGTCGCCCGCTGCCCCGCTGCCCCGCTGCCCGCCTGTCCGCCTGTCCGCCTGCCCGCCTCGATCCTCGCCCACATCTCCTCGCGCGGCGGCGCGGGCGGCGCGTTGTAGGCGCGCACCGCCTCACGGAGCCGCTCGTCCAGCTGATCGTCGCTCATCGGTTCCGGTCCCTTGCGAAGTCGGCGAGGGCATCCCGCAACCTGGTCCTCGCCCGGAAGAGCTGCGCCTTCGACGTCCCCGGCTGGACGCCCAGCGTCCGGCCGATCTCCTCGTGGGTGAAGCCTTCCACGTCGTGCATCACGAACACCGCCCGGTAGCCGTCCGGCAGATCGTCGATGGCCTGAGCGAGCCGGGTCTTGAGATCCGGATCCGCCTCCCTCGGGGTGAAGCCCACCGGCACCGCGTCGTCCAGCGCGACCTCCCGCTCCCGGAACCGCTTCACCTTCCGGAGCCCGTTGAGCGAGACCGAGATCGCGATCGAGCACAGCCAGGTCGAGAGCGCCGACTCGCCGCGGAACTCGCCGAGCTTCTGGAACGCCTTGATGAAGGTCTCCTGGACCCAGTCCTGTGCCCGGTCGAGGTCGCCCGCCATCCGGTAGACCAGGCGGAAGACCCGGTCCACGTGCACGTCGTACAGCTCGCGCTCGGCGCTCGGATCACCTGCCAAGACTCGATCGATCAGCTCAGCGTCGTTCACAGGCTCCGGCGCGTAGGGGTCGACGACCTGGACATGGGACAAGGGTGGGGCGGAAAGGGTTGGCTGGGGGGGCCAGCAACCATTCCGACCCCGGACGCATCTCACGTACGTTGCGGCTTGGCTGGATGCTTCACAACGAGACGCTCGAGCGAGGTGCAGGATGGTGCAACTGCGGCGGCGGGAGCCGGTGATGGAATACGAGCTTCGGGATGCGGGCGGTCGGGCGATCGGGCATGTGATTCAACCCGTCGGCGCCCCTCGAACGGGCCTCGGAGCGGAGACGGTGCTGCTGGTTCGCGGCTCCTGAAACGATTCCGTCCCCGTCCGGGTAGTGCAGGGACTATTTTTCCCCTTCCCTCACACCCGGGCGGATGTTCATGCGCGGTACCAGGCTTCTCGTGACCCTGATTCTCCCTCTCGCCGCGGCGTGCGGCGGCTCGACGACCACCGTCACGGAAGCACCCGCCCCCCGTGGGGCCACCACGGCCGAGATCTCCGCCGCGGACCTCAGGAACCGGATCTCGATCTTCGCCGACGACTCGATGCAGGGCCGGCGGACCGGCACGCCCGGCAACGTGAAGGGCAATGCCTACATCGTGAGGGAGCTGCAGCGACTGGGGCTCAAGCCGGCGGGCGACACCGGGAGCTTTCTCCAGAAGGTTCCGCTGTCCAGCTATGCCGTCGACTCCTCGCGCGCCACGCTCAGGGTGGGATCGAGCGATCTGGTGGTTTGGAAGGACTACCATCCCTACCAGGCCCAGTTCGAGGTGCCGGCCCGTCCGATCAACGGCGCATCGCTGGTGTACATCGGCGGGCCGTCGGATTCGGCGGCCGTGCCTCCGCGTGAGGCGCTGCAAGGGAAGGTCGTGGTCTACAACAGCGGCGCGACCGGGAACAATCTCGGCGCGCCCGACCTGAACCCGGCTGGCCGGCTGGGCCTGATCTCCGGCATTGCCGTCACCGGGGTGGATACGGTGATCGCGACCTTCCAGCAGGTCTTCCGCACGCCCCGGATCGTGGTCAAGGAAAACCTCGCCGTTCCCCCCGGCGTCACCCAGCCGCGTCTCATCATCCTGCCGTCGGCCAGCGTCCCGAAGCTGTTCGGGAAGCCGCTCGACCAGCTTCGGCCCGGGGACACCGGTGCCGTCATCCAGGGTGACGTGACCTTCGACGAGCGCGACACGGGCGCGAGCAACGTCGTCGCGGTGCTGGAGGGATCGGACCCGGCGCTCCGCGGCGAGTACGTCGCGCTGGGCGCGCACAACGACGCCATCGGCATCGTTCCCGCCGTGGACCACGACTCGCTCCGGGCCTACAACACGGTCATGCGCCCCCGTGGCGCGAACGACGCCCCGGGCGAGCCCAACGCCGAGCAGGCGGCACGCATCCGCGCGATGGTGGACAGCATGCGGAAGCTGCGGCCGGCCCGGCTGGATTCGATCGTGAACGGGGCCGACGACGACGGCTCGGGCTCGATGGCGCTGCTGGAGATCGCCGAGGCGGCGGTGAAGAGCGGCAAGCGGCCGAAGCGGTCGCTGCTCTTCGTCTGGCACACCGGCGAGGAGTCGGGGCTGCAAGGGTCCCGCTGGTTCACCGACAACCCGACGGTGCCGAGGGATTCGATCGTCGCCCAGATCAACACCGACATGATGGGGCGCGGCGGGCCCGGTGACGAGGCCAAGCGGGATCCCGGGTACATGCAGGTGATCGGCTCGAGGCGGCTTTCGACCGAGTTGGGCGATCTCGCGGAGGCGGTGAACCGGGATGGGCGGCATGGGTTCACGTTCGACTACAGCTACGACGCCGACGGGCATCCCGACAACTTCTACTGCCGCAGCGACCACTACATGTACGCCCGGTACGGGATCCCGATCAGTTTCTTCAGCACCGGCGGGCACCGGGACTACCACCAGGTGACCGACGAGATCGAGTATCTCGATTTCGACAAGTACGCCCGGGCGACGAAGTTCGTCGGCGCGGTGGCCGAGCGGGTGGCCAGCGTCGACCACCGGCCGGTGGTGGACCAGCCGAAGCCCGATCCCGAGGCGCCGTGCCAGCAGTGAGGGGCTAGGCCCTTCCGCCAGTCTAAGTCCTTGCCAAAAAACGATTTCACCCAGCTGTCGACAGTTGCGTGACAGCCCGCGACCCCGGTATATTCCACCGGCTCGGCCGTAGCATCGCTGCCCCTGTTCCCCCCTCGGCACCCGACGGATATGACCGCACCCAACTCGCGCGAACGCATCCTGCCCCGGCTCATCGAAGAGGAGATGCAGCAGTCGTTCATCAACTACTCGATGAGCGTCATCGTCTCCCGGGCGCTGCCCGATGTGCGGGACGGCCTCAAGCCGGTGCACCGGCGGATCCTGTACGCCATGAACGAGCTGGGCCTGGTACCGGGGCGGCCGTACAAGAAGTCGGCGACGGTGGTGGGCGACGTGCTGGGCAAGTACCACCCCCACGGCGACCAGTCGGTCTACGACGCGCTCGTCCGGATGGTGCAGGAGTTTTCGCTCCGGTATCCGCTGATCGACGGGCAGGGCAACTTCGGCTCGGTGGACGGCGACCCCGCCGCGGCGTACCGCTACACCGAGTCGCGGCTCACCCCGATCGCGCTCGCGATGCTGGAGGACATCGACAAGAACACCGTCGACTTCCAGTCCAATTTCGACGACCGGCTCAAGGAGCCGACCGTCCTCCCCTCCAAGATCCCGAACCTGCTGGTCAACGGCTCCAGCGGCATCGCGGTGGGGATGGCGACCAACATCCCGCCCCACAACCTCCGCGAGGTGGCCAAGGCGCTCGAGCTGCTGATCGACAATCCCGAGTCGAGCGTCACCGACCTCCGGAAGGTGATCAAGGGCCCCGACTTTCCGACCGGCGCCTTCATCTACGGCCGCGAGGGGATCAAGGAGGCGTACGAGACCGGCCGCGGCCGCGTGGTCATGCGGGCCCGCGCGCAGATCGAAGAGAAGGAGTCGTCGGGCCGCTCGCAGGTCGTGGTGACCGAGATCCCCTATCAGGTGAACAAGGAGAACCTGGTCAAGGCCATCGCCGAGCTGGCGATGGAGAAGAAGATCGAGGGCATCAGCGGGGTGAACGACGAGTCCGACAAGGACGGGATGCGGGTCGTCATCGACCTCAAGCGCGACGCGATCCCCAACGTGGTGCTGAACCAGCTCTACAAGCACACCACGATGCAGTCCACCTTCGGCGTGATCATGCTCGCCCTCGACAAGGGCGCGCCGAAGGTCATGAACCTGAAGCAGCTGCTCGAGCGCTACATCGAGCACCGGCACGAGATCATCGTCCGGCGGACCCAGTTCGACCTCGAGGCCGCGCAGGCGCGGGAGCACATCCTCGAGGGCCTCAAGATCGCCGTCGACCACATCGACGAGGTGATCAAGATCATCCGGGGCTCGGAGGATACCCCCGAGGCCGATGCCCGGCTCCGGAAGCGGTTCGGGCTCAGCGAGAAGCAGAGCGACGCGATCCTGAACATGCGGCTCGCCAAGCTGACCGGCCTCGAGATCGACAAGCTGGAGGCCGAGCTGAAGGAGGTCCGCGCCACGATCAAGGATCTGAAGGCGATTCTCGCCTCCAAGCCGAAGCGGATGAGCATCCTCAAGCAGGAGATGGCCGAGGTGGTCGAGCAGTTCGGCGACGACCGGCGGACCGAGATCGTGGCCGACCAGGGCGAGTTCACGGTCGAGGACCTGATCGCCGAAGAGGACATGGTCATCACCATCTCCCACACCGGCTACATCAAGCGGATCCCGGTCAGCACCTACAAGAAGCAGCGGCGCGGTGGCCGGGGGCTCAACGGCGCCGACCTCAAGGCCGACGACTGGGTCGAGCACCTCTTCATCGCCAGCACCCACGACTACCTGCTCTTCTTCACCAACACCGGGCAGCTCTACTGGCTCAAGGTGCACGAGGTCCCCCAGGCGGGACGCGCGGCGCGAGGCAAGCCGGTGGTCAACTGCATCGCCATCAAGCCAACGGAGCAGGTCGCAGCGCTGGTGCCGGTGCGGGAGTTCACCGACGACAAGTGCCTCATCTTCGCCACCCGCCAGGGCACGGTGAAGAAGACGCTGCTGTCGGCGTATGGCAACGTCCGGACCAACGGGATCTGCGCCATCAACGTCGACGAGGGCGACGAGCTGATCGACGTGCAGGTCTGCGATCAGAACAGCGACATCGTCCTGGCGACCCGCGACGGCATGAGCATCCGGTTCCACCAGGGCGACGTGCGCGAGATGGGCCGCGCCACGACCGGGGTGAAGGGGATCGAGCTGGAGAAGGGCGACGAGGTGATCGGGATGGTCGTCGTCCGGCGCGACGCCACCCTGCTGGTGGTGAGCGAGAAGGGCTTCGGCAAGCGCTCCGAGCTGACCGACTACCGGGTCCAGAAGCGCGGCGGCAAGGGGATCATCACCCTCAAGAAGACCGACAAGACCGGTCCGATCGTCGCGCTGAAGGAGGTCATCCCCGATGACGAGCTGATGATGATCACCCGGCACGGCGTCATCATCCGGCTGCCGGTGGACGGGATCCGCGTCATCGGCCGCAACACTCAGGGCGTGAAGGTGATGAATCTCGACGCCGGCGACGCGGTGGTGGACGTGGCGCGGGTGGTGAAGGAGGACGAAGGCGGTGCTGAAGAAGGCGCCGGAGGCGATGCCGTGGCGCCGACCGCGGCGGAGGAGTAGCCCCGAGCCCGAATGCCACTGACTGCCGACCCGGCCGCCGGCGTCACTCTCGAGGATGTGCGTGCTGCGGCTCGTATCCTCGACGGCGTTGCCGTGCGCACTCCGCTGGTCGAAGTTCCCGCTCTCACCGAGCGGGCGGGCGTGCCCGTGGCGCTCAAGTGCGAGCAGCTACAGCCGATCGGCGCTTTCAAGATCCGGGGCGCGTACAACGCCGTCTCCCGGGTGGCGCGCGGCGGCGGCGCTCGCGGGGTCGTCACCCAATCCAGCGGCAATCACGGACAAGCGGTGGCATTCGCCGCCCGGGCCTTTGGGCTCCGTGCGGTCATCGTCATGCCGGCCTCCACGCCCGGCATCAAGGTGGATGGCGTGCGCCGACACGGGGGCGAGGTCGTCTTCGCGGGCGCGGTCCGCTCGCTGGAGCAGCTCCAGCGCGCCGAGGCGATCGCGCGGGAGGAGGGGCTCGCGATGATCCCGCCGTTCGACCATCCTGACGTGGTGGCCGGGCAGGGCACCTGCGGGCTCGAACTCCTGGAGCAGCGTCCCGACGTCGAGACGATCCTGGTGCCGGTGAGCGGCGGTGGACTCCTGGCGGGGATCACGGTGGCCGTGGCCGGCATCAAGCCGTCGGTCCGTGTCGTCGCGGTCGAGCCCGCCGGGGCCGCCAAGCTCACCGCCGCGCTCGCCGCCGGTGCGCCCCACACCCTGGAGCGGACCGAGAGCATGGCCGACGGGCTCCTCACCCGCTCCATAGGTAGCTTTACTTTCCCTATCCTTCGGCGGGTGGTCCGCGAGGCGGTCCAGGTGACCGAGGACGAGATCGCGGCAGCGGTCCGCTTCCTCCACCGCGAGGCAGGGCTCCGGGTCGAACCCTCCGGCGCGGTCACCACCGCGGCGATTCTCGCCGGGCGCCTCCGTCTCGCGGGGCCCACCGTGGCGGTGGTGAGCGGCGGCAACGTGGATCCCGATCTCTTTCACCGGCTGGCGGAATGACCATCGCTCCCAAGATCCTCGTCGCCGACGACGACCAGGCACTCTCCCGGACGCTGTCCTGGATCCTCAAGGAGAACGGCTACGAGGTCCTCACCGTGCCGGGGGGCGAGCATCTCTTCGACCACCTGAGCGCCGAGCAGTTCGACCTGCTTCTGCTCGACATCATGATGCCCAAGGTGGACGGGCTGCAGCTCCTGCAGCGGGTGAAGGCCGATCCCCGCTTCAAGGACCTGCCCGTGCTCATGATCTCCTCGATGCCGCCCGAGGAGGCCACGGTCCGATCCCTCGGCCTCGGCGCAGCGGATTTCATCCCCAAGCCGTTCCGGGTGCGCGAGCTGCTGGCCCGCGTGAAGGCTCACTTGCGGGTGGGCCGCGAGCTCAACCAGGCGCGGGCCGAGGCGCGCTCGCGCTCCGAGATGGTGGAGATCCTCCAGGAGGTGACCGCCTCCCTCAAGCCGGAGGAGATCTACCAGATCCTGGTGCGCCGGGTCGCGCAGGGGCTCAACATCTCCCGCTGCTCGATCATCATCGCGGGACCCGACGACAACCACGGCACCGTGGTCGCGGCGTACGAGAACCCGATGCTCCACAACCTGGCGGTGGATCTCCGCCGCTATCCCGAGATTCAGCATGCCCTCACCACCGGGGAGGTCGTCCTGGTGCGGGACGTGCTCACCGATCCGCTATTCGAGGAGATGCGGGCGATCTGGGAGTCGGAGGGCCGCCCCGTGCCGGCGCGCTCGGCGATCGCCATCCGGTTCTCCCTCCGGCAGCAGCCCGCGGGCGTCTTCTTCCTCCGGACTACGACCGGCGATGCCCCGCTCAACGAGCAGGACGTCCAGTTCGCCGAGCAGGTGATCAACGCGGCGGTCGCGGCGCTGGAGAAGGCCTACGACCTCGAGAACGCGGTCATGGGCCAGGAGCAGATGCGGCACCTCGCGGAGACCGATCCGCTCACCAACTGCTTCAACCGCCGCGCGCTGATGGAGAAGCTGGAGCAGGAGATGGACCGGGCGGCCCGCTACGCCACGATGCTGACCGGCATGATGGTGGACATCGACAACTTCAAGCAGATCAACGACACCCACGGACACCTGGTGGGCGACCGCGTGCTCAAGCAACTGTCGGCCCTGCTCAAGCGGGAGCAGCGGTCGGTGGACATCGTGGCGCGCTACGGCGGCGAGGAGTTCGTCGTGCTCCTGCCGGAGACCACCAACACCGAGTCGCGCAATTTCGCCGAGCGCATCCTGCGGCGGGTGGCGACCCACGACTTCGGCGAGTCCGGCCAACCCGTCCGGGTCACCATCAGCATCGGCATCGCGTCATTCCCCGACGAGCGGGTCTCCGACGGTGAATCCCTCCTCCAGCTCGCGGACACCCATCTGTACCGGGCCAAGAGCGACGGCCGAAACCGGTTCCGGGATTGACCCCTCGGCGCTGTCCCCGCTGCAACCAGACGTACTCGGCTCCAGCACGGTATTGCGTCAAGGATGGATCCCTCCTCGTGGAAGAGGCGGGGCGGCGGGGCAGCGGGGCAGCGGGGCAGCGCACGACGCAGCAGCGATTCCCCGATTCTGCTGACCCCGACTCTGCTGCCACGCTGCCCCGCGGCCCCGCGGCCCCGCTGACTCCCGACCCGCTCACCACTCTCGCCGGCCAGGTGCTCGACCGCCGCTACCGCGTCGGATCGCGGCTCGGCGAGGGCG
>CAYPAE010000072.1:0-8267 GCA_964408595.1 uncultured Gemmatimonadaceae bacterium
CTCGTGGGTCACCATGATCACCGTCTGCCCTGCCGCGTGGAGATTGGCGAACACCTCCATGATCTCCTCGCTGGTGACGCTGTCGAGGTTGCCGGTCGGCTCGTCGGCCAGCAGGATGCTGGGCTGGTTCACCAGCGCCCGGGCGATGGCCACGCGCTGGCGCTGGCCGCCGGAGAGCTCGTTGGGGCGGTGGGTCATCCGGTCAGCCAGGCCCACCCGCTCGAGCGCCGCCGCCGCGCGCTCCCGGCGCTCGCGCCCCCGCTCACCGGCGTAGACCAGCGGCAGCTCCACGTTGTGCAGCGCCGTCGCCCGCGGCAGCAGGTTGAAGGTCTGGAACACGAACCCGATCTCCCGGTTGCGCACCCGCGCGAGTGCGTCGTCGGTGAGCCGGGAGACCTCCTCCCCGTTGAGCCAGTACTCGCCGGCGGTGGGGGTGTCGAGGCAGCCGAGCAGGTTCATCATGGTGGACTTGCCCGACCCCGACGGCCCCATGATCGCCACGTACTCGTTGCGCTGGATGTCGAGCGTCACCCCGCGGAGCGCGAGGATCCGCTCCGAGCCCATGCGGTACTCGCGCGCCAGATCGCGGATCCGGATGATCTCGGTCATGACGCTGCCTGCTGCTTCGCGTCCTGCTGTTTCGTGGTGTCCGCCGCCCGCACCCGCGCCCCGTCCTTGAGGTCGCGGATCGCCTGGTAGGTGCCGGCCACGATCGTTTCCCCGCCGCGGAGGCCGTCCAGAACTTCGAAAAACTCGTCGCCCGCGATGCCCACCTTCACCGGCCGGAAGTTCGCGACGCCGTTCTGGACCAGGAACACGCCTTCCTCTTCGCGCTCGCCCGGGCGACGCCGGAGGGTATCGAGCGCCGGATTGTTCTCGTTCGGCAACCGCTCGTGGTCCCGAACCGTGAGCGCGATGATGGGAATGCTGAGCGCGTTGCCCCGGGTGTCGGTGACGATCCGGGCGGTGCAGCTCAGGTCCGGGCGGACGTCGCCCGGCGGGTCCTCCAGCGTGATCTCCACGTCGAAATCCACCGCGCGGTCGCTCGAGCCGGACGCGGTCTCGGTGCTGGTCAGCTTGGCGCTCTGACTCACCCGGGTCACCCGGCCGATGAAGGTGGAGTCGGGGTAGGCGTCGATCGTCACCTCGACGGAGTCGTTGTGAGTGAGGCGCACGACGTCGGTCTCGTCCACCTGCACCTTGGCCAGAATCACCGAGAGGTCCGCGATCGTCAGGAGGAGCCCGGTCTCCCGTGAAAATGTGCCGGGGACCGCGACTTCGCCCTCCTCGACCGCGAGGCGGACCACCCGGCCGGAGATGGGGGACACCAGGCGCGTCTTCGCCAGGTTGTCCTTGGCCTCCTGAAGGCTCGCGCGCGACTGGTCGAGCTGGGCCCGAGTCGCCGAGTAGGTCGCCTCCGCCACGTCCAACGCCGTACGAGCTTCCTCGGCCGAGGCGGGCGCGATGAGGTTGGGGCCCAGCCGGGTGAGCTCGTTGGCCCGCTTCCAGGCGCGCTCCGCCTGGTCGCGGTTGGCGCGAGTCTGAAGCAAGGTGGCTTGGGTGGAGGAGACCACGGCTTGCGCCTGGGAGACCGCCGCCTGGTACTGGGCCGGATCGATCTGCACCAGGAACTGGCCTTTCTTCACCCGGTCGCCTTCCTCCACCGCGATCCGGATGATGCGGCCGGTGATGTCGGCGGAAATGTCCACCGAGGTCTGGGGCTCGATCTTCCCGCTCGCGGTAACGGCGCTGACCAGATCCCGGCGGCCCACCTGCTCCATCCGGACCTCGGTGCCGGCGTTCTTCTTCTGGTTGATGCGGTAGGCGATTCCGCCGCCCGCAGCCAGCGCCAGCACCCCGATGACCAGACCGACCTTCATCCCACGCGACATGTGCGTTCCTCGTTAGCGAAGGGGTCGCCCGACCGCCGCTTCCAGCGCGGCGACGGCCTTGTGGTAGTCGTATACCGCGTTCACGTAGTCGCCCTCGGCCCGCTGCACGGCGTTCTGCGCGTCGGAGACCTCGAGCGAGGTGCCCGCGCCGAGACGGTAGCGGTCCTGGGCCAGCCGGAGCTGGTCCCGCGCCGATCCGCGGTTGGCCTCCTGCACGGCGATCGCCTGATAGGAGGTCTGCATCCCGAGATACCGCGCGTGCACGTCGCTCCGGACCTGGAGCCGCTGGGCCCGCGCGTCCTCGTCGGCGTCCAGCTCCAGCGCCCTCGCCTGGGAGACCCTGAGCGAGCGGGAGAAGCCGGTGAAGATCGGAAGCGAGACGGTCAGGTTCGCCTGGAACGGCTGCCCGGTGTAGTTGAAGGGGAAGACGTTGTTGGCGTCCCGGATCTGCTGGGCCGTGGGGTCGCTGAGCGCGGTGCCCGAGCTGTTGAGGCCGAACGCTCCGAAGCAGTCCCCGACCTGCCCGCCGAGCCCGAGAGAGGTTCGCACCTGATCGTCGAACTGGCATTGCGCCGCATCCGACTGGGAAATGCTCAGCGTCTCGCCGATCAGCACGCCCTCGTCGGTGAACTCCTGAGTGAAGCCGCTCCACCCGGCCTGGAACGAAAGCGTCGGGAGGAACTCGGATCGCGCCGCCCGCACGCTCCAGGTGGCCGCATCCTGGCGGGCGCGGAGCGAGCGGAGCAGGGGATTCTGCTCGTCCGCCATCGTGAGCAGGTCGTTGAGCTGGACGTCGGGCGGCGTCACCGGGAACGAGTCGCTGAGACCGATCTGCTCGATGGCGACGGGGGACTCGACGCCCATGCGGCGGAGCAGCTCGAGCTTGGTCTCGTTCTCCAGTTGATTGGCGCGGAGCAGGGCGACGTCCGATTGACCCTTGATCACCTCGGCCTGCCGCACGTCGAGCAGCGTGGTCTGTCCCACCTGATAGCGTGCCTGCGCGAGGGTGAGGAAGTCCACGTTGCGGACCACCTGCTGCCGCGCGACATCGACCTGTGCGGAGGCTTGGAGCACGTTCAGGTACTGGGTGGTGATGTCGGCGCGGAGATTGATACCGGCCCCGGTGATGTCTTCCTCGGTGGCGCGCTGAAGTGCCTTCTGCTGCCCCGGCCCGGAGAGCACCCGGCCGTCGAGCCGCCAGTTCAACCCGAGACTGTACCCCGAGGTGAGGAAGGCCGAAGTCGGGCGAACGAACCCGCCGCCGAAGTTGGACTGGCCCGAGCCGGTGTAACCCAGGTCGCCGGCGACACTCACCGTCGGGAGGAAGCTCCCGTATGCGTTTCTCACCCCCCACTTGGCCGGCGCCGCGTCATTGAGCGTCTGCCGGTAGGCGGGGCTGTTCGCCCGCGCCTGCTGGATGGCGTCCTGGAGCGAGAGGGTGACCGTGGGTGGCTGGCGGCGAGCGGTGGCAGTGGTGTCCGCTCTGCGGGTGGAGGTGGTGTCCTGCGCGTTTCCCGGCGTGGAAAGAGTGCACGCTACCGTGAGGAAACCGAGCCAGCGATTCATGGACTATGCCCTTTGTGCTGGGGACGTGACCGGGGCCAATACGGCAGCCTCGCCGCAGAGGTTTCAGGTTGCGACAAAGGTCGGATTCGGGACTGTCGGTGAACGAGTTATGAGGAGGGAGCTACTCCGCCCGCGTGACTGCCTTGTTCTGCGCCGGCAGCTCCAGCCGATGGAGCCGTCCCTCGGTGTCCGTCAGCAGCGTGCCGGCGAGGTCCCCCGTGAGGACGATGCGTATCGTCTCGCCCCGGCCCGATGCCTCGAGCCGAGCGGTGAACGACGCGCGCTTGCCGGTGCGCGGAAAGATCGCCGTCAGTCGCTTGCCTGCCGGCGTCGCAAGGTCGGCCACGGCGGAGTAGAGCGAATGCACCTCGTCGTCGAGCAGCACGACGTCAGGCCCTCCCGGCAGCTCGCGGCCGGACTCGGAGCCCTGCGCCACCGTCCGAACGATCAGCCGCGCGCCGGAGCCTGCCGCCAGAATCACCGTCGTGCCGCTGGGGCTCTCGACGTCGAGCTGGAACTTGGCGATCGCGAACTCGGGAGTCCGCTCGAGCACGGCGGTGAGCCGCGTGGTGGGGACGGTCGCCGGATACCGGGCGGTCGCACTCAAGGTGGTCCCCGGCGCGCCCCGGCCCCGCCCCTTGGTCAGCGTAAAGTCCTCCCGGCCGATCTCCTTGCCACTCTGGGTGACCGTCAGGGTGATGGGAGCGTCGGCCTGGGCCAGCGCGGCAGACGTCTGATGCGCCAGCAGGAGGAGAAGCGCCGCAGCGGGTAGACCCATTCGGCTCACCTCAGTTCCCGGCCAGGTAGCTGCTGATCCGATCGAGGATGAATTTATACAGGACCTCCCCCTTTTGGGCGGAGGCAAGGCTGGGATAGCCCACCGAGCCGGGCGATCCCTCGGGCAGGCGGCGGCTGTGCCCGGGCCGGTAGCGCGCCAGCATTTTCGGCGTGAGCTCGAAGTCGAGCGCGAGGTCCATCCGGGCCAGCTCGGGAGAGAGGTAGAGGAGGAGCGAGGTGTCGAGCTCGCCGCCGTGGATGGGCGCGCCGGGCTGATCGAGCAGCGGGCCGAAATCCAGGCCGAAGACGTCCACCACCTGGACCGTGGCCCGTCCGGTGCGGATGGTGCTGAGCGCCTCCAGGTGCGCCTCGCTCGCCTGCGCCGTCAGGATCACGAACTCGCGGACGCCTGCCCCCTCCTCCCAGGACTCGATAAGTTCGTTCATGACACGATGCAACGTGCGGTGTCGCAGCGCGGCCTCCCCGGGGAAGGGCCGGGAGATGGAGTGCACTCCATACTCCACGGTGGGAGCTCGCAGGACGGTGAACGCGGCGGACAAGTCGTCGGCGAGGCGCTCGACGATGATCGTGTCACAGCCAAGGGGGAGGTGGGGGCCGTGCTGCTCGGTGGTGCCCACCGGCACGATCAGAGTGGGCCGGCGAAGCAGCAGCTCCCCGATCGCGACGGGGGTCATCTCCTTCATCCGCCGGGGGCGTCCGGGTTGAGTCATCGTCCGCCATGGTGGCTGTTGTCGACGCTGGCGGCCGGAGTGGCCGCCGCCGAGTGGCTGCGGCGGCCGTCGCTGCCCTGGGTGGTGGTCGGCGTGCTCGCCGTGGCCGGATGCCTGGTCGCGCTGGTTCCGTACCGCGGCTGGCGCCGGCGCGGGCTCGCCGCGACCCTCGTCGGGCTGATCGTGACGATCGCCGTCACGCAGGCGCGCCTGACGGCGATCGAGACCCGCTGGACCGAGCAGCGCGAGGGGCGGGTGCAGGCCGCGTCCGAGCGGCTGTCGGGCGATCTCCACGCGGCGCTGCGCCGCGCGGATCGCCTCGCCCAGTCGGCTCTCGCCGCGCCTCAGGACGACCGCGCCAGCGCGCTCCGCATCCTCCAGCGCCTGCTGCCGGCCCGCGGCGCCGAGATGAGCGTCGCACTGCTCGATCCCGAGGGCGACGTGTGGGCCTGGGCCGGGCGCCACCGGTTGCCGCCCGTCGCCGAAGGCGACTCCATCGCGTCGCGGGCGACTGGATATTACGTAATGCTCGAGGCGCGGCGCCACTCCGAGGGGCGCACCGCGGTCGCCGGAGTGCTGGTCTGGGCGCACCCCGCGGTCCCCGACCGCGCGCGCAGCGTGGCGGAGTTGTTCCGGGAGGGCACCGAGGTCGGGCTCACGGTGTACCCGCCAGGCTCCGCGCCCGACAGCGTGGACGTCTTCGATTACGAGGAGCCGACGACCGCGGGGCCGCGGCTGCTGTTCAGCGTGCGGCCCGTCCCTCCCGAGCAGGGAACCGCCAAGCAGCGCGCCTCCGCCGGCGGTAGCCGGAATGCGACCTGGCTGATCCTCCTCGCCATGGGCATCACCCTCGCGCTCACCGCGAGGCCCATCGAGAGATTCGCGGTGCTCGGCGGTCTGCTCTGGCTCGCGGTTCGCGCGCCAGTCGGCGGCGCGCTCAATCTCCAGCCGGTCTTCTCGCCGGCGACCTTCTTCCGGCCGCTGCTGGGTCCGCTCTCGGGCTCGGCCGGAGCGCTGGCCCTCGCGGGGACGCTGCTCACCATCGCGGGCGTCTGGCTCTGGCGCCGGCGCCTGCCGAGACGCTGGTATGGCGTGGTGCTCGGCTCCGCGCTGCTCCTGGTCTCTCCCTACCTCATCAGCAGTCTCGGCCGGGGCATCACGCCGCCGGCCGGCGGCGTCTCGGTCGGGCTCTGGTTGAGCTGGCACCTGGCGATCCTGGTCTCGGCCGCCGCGCTCATCGTCCCCACGGCGGCGCTCTTCCGAGGCTCCGACCCGGAGAACCCCTCGGCAGGTCGCATTTCGGCCGGTGTGGCGATCGCGGTGGCGGCCGCGACGGTCGGCGTGCTGGTCTGGAGCCCGCGCGGTGGCTGGCCCGATTGGTACACCTTCCTGTGGACTCCCGCGCTCTTCCTAGTGGCGCTTCCCGCGCCGCGGTGGGCGACGATCAGCGGTATCGCACTGGTGGCCGGCAGCTCGGCCGCGCTGGTGACCTGGGGTGCCGAGCTCACCGGGAAGATCCAAGTCGCGCAGCGGGACATCGCCCGCCTGGGCGTCGAGCCGGACCCGCTCGCCGTTCCACTGCTGGAGCGGTTCGGCGAGCAGGTGCTGGAAGCGCCGGCCCCGACGACCGGCTCCGAGATGTATGCCCTCTGGCACGGTTCGGCGCTGGGAGAGCAGGGCTATCCGTCCCACCTCGCCCTCTGGTCCCGGGCCGGCGGGTTGCTGGACGAGCTGCCGCTGGATTCGCTCGATCTCCCGCTTTCTCTGCTCTCGACGATGGTGCGCGACCTCGGCACGGACGAGTCGCAGCGGGTCGTCCAGATCTCGCGGGTGCCCGGGGTGCATTACGTGCTGCTCGTCCGGGTCACGCCCGACGAGGTGATGACCGCCGGGGTCGGCCCCCGCTCGCAACTCGTCACGCCGGGGCGAGTGGGGAGGCTGCTGGAGCCGGGCCGGATCGAGTCCCCGCTGTATCGCCTCACCCTCTCGGCCCCGGCCGGTCCTTCGACTCAGATCCCGCGTCCGCGGTGGCGCCGGGAGGGATGGGTCGTCCGCAACGAGTACCCGTTGCTCCTGCCGAGCGGCACCCGGGTGGTGCACGCCGCGGTCGATCTCCGGGGTCCGGTACCGCTCTTCGTCCGCGGCCTGCTCGTGGTGCTGCTCGACGCCGCCGTCCTCGCCTCGCTCTGGTTCCTGGCCGAGGTGGTGTCCGGGGCGCGGCCGCCCAGGCCGCGGTGGAGAAGTCTCTCGCGCTCCTTCCGGATCCGGCTCGCCGCCACCCTCGGCGGCTTCTTCATCCTGCCCGCGGTGGGGTTCGCGGCCTGGAGCTTCACCCGCCTGGCCGAGGAGGTGGAGCGGAGCCGGGACCTGCTCATCACCCAGACGCTGCGGGATGCGGCCATCACGGCCGGCGGATCGCTGAGGGGAGATGGGCCGGGTGTCGAGGAGCGGCTCCGGGAGCTGAGCCGGCGGATAGGCGCCGATCTGGCTCTCTACCAGGGCGGCCGGCTGGTGGGGACCAGCACCCAGGTGCTGGAAGACCTCGGCGTCATGCCGCAGCTCATGGACCCCGTGGCGTTCGGCGCTCTGGCCCTCGAGGGCGAGCTCGAGGTGACCCGGGACGGCTCGATTCCTCAGCTCAGGCAGCGGGTGGGCTACCGCGTGGTGCAGCCGGGATTCCCCGCAGCGATGGGTGTCCTTGCCACCCCGCAACTGGCGGAGGACGCGTCGCTCGCGGTACGGCGGCTGGATCTCGCCTTGGTGCTGCTCCTCGCCACGCTGGTGGGTGTGGGGGCCGCGCTCGCCGGCGCGGGCCGTGCGTCGCGCGCGCTCTCTCGGCCGGTGGCGGAGCTGCGTCGCTCGGCGATCGCGCTGGGCAAGGGCGACCCGATGCCGCCGCATTCGGGTAACCCGCCCCTGGAGTTCGAGCCGGTGTTCGGCGCCTTTGGGCGGATGGCGGCCGACATCAAATCAAGCCAGAACGCACTGGAGGAAGCGAGAAAGCGGACCGCGGCGGTGCTGGCCACCGTGGCGACCGGCGTGGTAGGGCTCGATCCATTGGGGCGGGTGCTGATCGCGAACCCTCAGGCGGTAAACATTCTTGGTGCGAGCCTGCAGGAGGGAGAGCCGTTCCTCGATCGGCTGGGCCCGGACTGGGCGCCGCTGGCACTCGTGGTCCACCGATTCCTCCGGGACCCGGAGGCGGGCTCGGCGGCGGAGCTCGAGGTGGGCGGCCGCAGGCTCACTCTCCAGCTCGCGCCCCTCGGGCCCGACGTGCGGGGCGTGGTGATCGCGATCAACG
>CAYPAE010000073.1:0-8266 GCA_964408595.1 uncultured Gemmatimonadaceae bacterium
GCCCCGCTGCCCCGCTGCCCCGCTGCCCCGCTGCCCCGCTGCCCCGCTGCCCCGCCGGCGCTACGCCGCTCCCCAGAACCCCCTGAGCGCCCGCACATCCGGGCTGTCGCGGAGCTTCTCGAAGGCGCGCTCGCGGATCTGGCGGATGCGCTCGCGGGTGACGCCGAGCAGCGCGCCGATCTTCTCCAGCGTCAGCGCCTCGGAGCCCTCCTCGAGGCCATAGTAGAGCGAGAGGATCTTGCGTTCACGGGGAGTGAGATGGCGCTGGAAGAGCCGGTCGATGAACTCGCGCTGCAGGCGGGTGTCGGTCATCTCTTCGATCTCGAGCTGGCCGTTGCCGGCCACCCGCTCGCCGAAGGTGCTGGCCCCCCGGTCCTGCCGCTCGACCGGCGCGTCGAGCGAGACTTCGGTGGAGGTCATCCGCCGCGCGGAGCGGATGTTGTCCACCGTGTCGTTGAGCGCCATCGCGACTTCCTCGTCGGTCGGCTCGCGTCCCAGCTCCTGGGCCAGAAAACTCTGCGCCCGCGCCATCCGGACCAGCGCGGAGTTCTGGTTGAGGGGGATCCGCACGCTCCGGGTCTGCTCGGCGAGCGCCTTGAGCACCGCCTGCCGCACCCACCACACCGCGTAAGAGATGAACTTCACGCCGTGGTCGGGGTCGAATTTCCGGACCGCCTTGAGCAGCCCTTCGTTGCCGATCGCCACCAGCTCCGAGAGGTCGAGGCCGTGCCCCTGGTACTTCTTCACGTAGGAGATCACGAACCGGAGGTTGGCGGTGACCAGTCGCTCCGCGGCCACTTCGTCGCCCGCCAGAGCCCGGCGCGCCAGGCGCTTTTCCTCTTCGGGGTCCGTGATCATCGGGAGCTTCTGAATATCGAGGAGGTACTGGTCGAACGACCCGGACGGGCTGGGGCGGAGCAAGGCGCGGGCTTTCCCAGTACGGACGTGGGCCATAATCACCCTCGAAGGAGGTAGCACTGACGGCGACGATGGTGTGGGCGACCAGAAAGGCTGGAAAGGTTGACCAATATAGGGTTTACGGGACTGCGGGTCAAGCAAAATACGATTTCCACATCACAAAACGTTTGTGGACAAACGGTTCGTGACTTTGTCCACCCACCACCTGATTTTTCCACGCGCCGCGCCCCGCCCCGTTATTGCAAGGCATTCAGAGATATTGCCTTACGATATCGCACGGAGGGCGGCACGTATTGCCGGCTCTCCCGCCTCGGTGGTCCAGTCGGGTCCCTGGCCCATCGCGCCCAGTCCGCGGGGCAGTGCGAAGCGGATCGCCCGGCCGCGATTCTTCTTGTCACTGCCCATCGCGGCGAGCAGACGATCGGTCGCGACCGGCTCACCCACGCGCGTGGGAAGGCCGAGCCGCTGGAGTAGCGCGACCACGCGCGCCCCGGCCTCCGGTGTCGCCAGACCGAGTCCGGTCGCGAGCGCCGCCTCCGCGACGAGGCCCAGCCCGACCGCCTCGCCGTGCGGCACGCGATACTCCGTCGCCCGCTCGAGCGCGTGGGCGACGGTGTGCCCGGCGTTGAGAATCGCGCGCCGTCCTCCCTCGCGCTCGTCCTCGCTCACCACCTCGGCCTTGATCTCCACGCTTCGGCGCACGAGGTGCCGCAGCGCGGCGACGTCGCGGGCGACCAGCCGCTCGGCCTCCTGCTCCATCCACTCGAAGTACTCCCGGTCCGCGATCAGCCCGTGCTTCACCGCTTCGGCGAGGCCGGCGCGGTACTCCCGGTCCGGCAGCGTCGCAAGCGCTAGGGGATCGGCCAGCACGGCAACGGGCGGGTGAAAGGCGCCGATGAGATTCTTCCCCTCGGTGGTGTTCACCGCGGTCTTGCCGCCGACCGACGCGTCGAGCATGGCGAGCAGGGTGGTGGGCACCTGCGCGTACGGCACGCCGCGCAGGTAGGTCGCGGCGACGAACCCCGCCAGGTCGCCCGCGACCCCGCCGCCGAGCGCCACGATCCCGCTGTCGCGGCCGAAACCCAGGCGAAGCAGCTCGTCGGTGAGCCTGCTCCAGCTCTCCCGGGTCTTCGACCGCTCGCCCGGGGGGAAGGTGAGCGTCTCCCCGTCCCACCGGCTTCCTCCCAGCCGGCCGCCGCGATAGAGCTCCAGCACCGTCTCGTCCGCGATCATCGCGACGCGGCGGCCCGGCAGATGCTCGCCCACCAGCTCGCCGAGCCGGCCGAGTATGCCGGGCTCGACGTAGACCGGGTAGCTGCCCAGCGAGTGCCGAACGACGACGGAGCTCACCAGGTGATGTCCGGGGACCCGGCGCGGTGGTTCGCCAGGCGCGCGAGGGTGAAGAGGAGGTCGGACAGGCGATTGAGGTAGATCAGAATCTCCGGCGGAGCCTCGTCCTCGCGGGCGAGGTGCACCACGCTTCGCTCCGCCCGCCGGCAGACGGTGCGGGCCACGTGCAGCGCCGCGGCCTTGGGGGTTCCACCCGGAAGCACGAAGGCGCTGAGCGGCGGCAGCTCCCGCTCCGCGTCGTCCATCACCTGCTCGAACGACTCCGCCCGCTCCGGCGGCAGCACGGCCTTCGCCATCGCCTTCGCCACCTTCTCGGGCTCGGGCGTGGCCAGGCGTCCGCCGATGGCGAAGAGGTCCCGCTGGACCGCCTGGAGGAGCTCGTCGAAGAGCTCGGCCGGAGCGGTGGCGCGCGCCAGCCCGATCGCCGAGTTGAGCTCGTCCACGTCCCCGTACGCCGCGGTCCGAGGGTGATCCTTCCTCACCCGCCCGCCCCCGAACAGGCTGGTCTCACCGCCGTCGCCGGTCCTGGTGTAGATCTTCACCCGCACACTCCTTCCACCTCGGCCGCCGCCACCACCACATTTCCCCTGGGCTGGATGATCCCCCACACGACCCGGCCGTCGCGGACGTTGACCTGCTCCATCCAGATGTTGTCGCGGCTGTAGGCGACGTCGCTGATCGGCTGAAGCCGTCGCCAGTAGACCGGGCGGCCCACGGGGCCGTAGGCGTCGAGGCGCCCGCCGGTGGACGAGAGCAACGTGGGCTGGAAGATCTCCTGGCGCCAGGCGCCGGCGCTGTCCCACGCCATCACCGCCGTGGCCACGAGCGTGTCGCGCCCGCCGACGACGCGCCGCTGCCGGAGGGAGACGGCATAGCGCACCCGGTCTCCGCCGGCGCGGAATGGGACGACGTCGGCTGCGTCGATGTCGGCCAGCGTGTTGACTTCGATCCGGGAGGAGTGGAGCGGCCGGAGCTGGAGCCCGGGATACCGCGCCGCGAACGTGGAATCGAGGTCCAGGGCGGTGCGGTCGATGAGCTCGTCCACCAGCGCCTGGGACGGCTCGGGCAGCCCCGGGCGGCGGATCAGCCCGCGCTCGCGGCGGTTGGACTCGCCGGCGGAGAGGAAGGTGCCGAGTACGGGGCCGCGAAGCGGCGGGTCGTCGGCCGCCGGATCGGTCTGCACGATCAGCTCGGCTCTCGCACCCCGTGCGCCACGCTCGATGCACCGACTCCCCCGCAGCAGCACCTCCGAGACCGTGACCTCGGTATGGCCCAGCGGGGAGCCGACCATCGCCAAGGCCGCGCGGGGCCCGCGTCCGGCCACCGTGCGTCGCCGCTCATGGGGCGTGAGGGAGACGACCCTGGCGCGCCTCAGGTTGTGCCAGAGCCCGAACTCGTCCTGGAAGAGGTCGGGCCGGAAGCGGCGGGCCAGCGCTTCGATGAGGGCGGAGTCGCTGGAAAGGAGATGCACCTGGCGGGTGGTGCCCTCGCCGACGAAGCTCCCGGCGAGGTAGCCGGCCGAGTCGAGGCGGACGTCGCTGGCGAGCGGCATCGAATCGAGCGGGGCGGGCGGCCGCTCGCGCGGCGTGCTCTCGATTCCGCCGCCGACGGCGCACGCGAGGACGGTGCCTGCGAAACAGGCGGCAAGACCTGCGGGAATAGGGCGGTGCATGGCGGGCAATGTGACGGCGCCGGGGCGGACGGGGAAGGGCACTGGACCCGGTATATTATATTTATACACTTTGCCCCGAACGGGGGTTCACCTCAGCGGCGGGAGCGGCAGTGGCGGAACCGGAGATGAAGGACATCTCGATCATCGGCGGAGGGCCCACCGGCCTCTTCGCCGCGTTCTACGCCGGCATGCGCGGGGCCTCCGCGCGGATCATCGACGCCCTTCCGGCGCTCGGGGGGCAGCTCATGGCTCTCTACCCGGAGAAGTACATCTTCGACGTGGCGGGCTTCCCCAAGATCCTGGCCAAGGATCTGGTCCGCGACATGGCCGCGCAGGGACTCCAGTTCGGTGCCACCACTCATCTGGGCGAGATCGTCAGCGGCCTCCGCCGGGTCGAGGACGACGGCATTGGGCATTTCGTGCTCGAGACGTCGGAGGGCGACTACCCGTCCCGCACGATCCTGATCGCCGCCGGGATCGGCGCCTTCGAGGCGCGCCGGCTCGGGGTCGAGGGTGAGGAGAGCTTCGAGGAGAAGGGCCTGTACTTCAAGGTTCTCGATCCGCGCCAGTTCGAAGGGAAGAAGGTGCTGCTGGTTGGCGGCGGCGACTCCGCGTTCGACTGGGCGGTGAACCTCCAGGGCCTCGCCAGCTCCGTCATGCTCATCCACCGCCGCGACGGCTTCCGCGCCCACCAGGCGACGATCAACCAGGTACAGGAGCTGCATCGCAACGGCCGGTGCGAGCTCAGGACGTTCTGGGAGGTAAAGACCCTCCACGGCAACGGCCGGGTCGAGGCGGTCACGATCCGGAACAGCAAGACGAAGGAGGAAGAGACCTTAGACGTGGACGCGGTGATCCCACACCTCGGCTTCCACTCCGACCTCGGGGCAATCAACGAGTGGGGTCTCGATACCGAGAAGGCCGACATCAAGGTGGATCAGGTGATGGCGACCAACGTGCCCGGCATCTACGCCGCCGGCGACATCACCAGCTATCCCGGCAAGCTGAAGCTCATCGCCACGGGCGCCGCGGAGGCGTGCATCGCGGTCAACAACGCCGTGCACTACATCAACCCCAAGGCCAAGGTGAACCCCGGGCATTCGTCGAACCTCGCGATCTTCGGGCAGAGCGAGGACTGAAGCCGCTTTTCTCACGCCATCTTGGGCCGGATAAGGAACCGCAGCTCCCCCGCCCCCGGCTCCAGCCGCTCGAGCTCGATCCCCATCCCGCCGCTTTTCGGAAAGTCGATCCTGATGCTGGTGGTGGAGCCTCCCAGGAGAAGCGACGCCAGCTCCTCCATCCATGGCGAGTGCCCCACCATCGCGACGACCGCCTCGGGCGGCTGATTGCCGACGCAGTCCTGCAGGCGGATGAGGTCGGGATCCCCGGCCAGTGGCTCGCAGGGCACCGGCGGCTGCCCCACCCGCGCGACTTCGACCAGGATCTCCGCGGTCTGCACGGCGCGAGTCCATGGGCTGGTGAGCACGCGGGTCGGCGCCAGGTCGCGCTTGCGAAGAAAGCGGCTGACGTCGCTCTGAACCTTGCGGCCCTTCTCGGTCAGCGGGCGGTCGCGGTCGTCGGGCCACTGCGCCGGATCGCGATCTCCGGCGTTGGCGTGGCGGACAAGAAGTAGCAGCATGGAAATCCGGACGTGGAAGGAGGAGACGAAAGCTATCGACCCCTGCCTATCTCGACCACCACACTGTCAATGGCGGCCAGCACCGCCCGCGTCGGCTGCGCGTGATGATTCAGCTCGACCGAGAAAGTGAACGGCTTGCCGTCGGGGCGCTCGATGTAGCCCGACAGCGTGTTCACGCCGGCGATGCTCCCGGTCTTGCCGCGCACCCGGCCGGCGAGCGGAGTCGTGACGAACCGGGTTCTGAGATTGCCGGTGCCGCCGGCCTGGGGCAGGCCGGCCACGAAGGTCGCGAACCGTGGGTGCGCTCGGATGTAGCGCAACAGCCGGGTGAACGCCCGTGGCGATATCAGATTCTCGCTCGAGAGGCCGGAGCCGTCCGACAGGTGGAACTCGGTGGAGTCGATTCCCATCGAGTCGATGAGGAAGCGCCGCTCCACCGCGAGCCCCTCCTTCCACGAGCCGCCGCCGCCGAAACGCTTTCCCAGCTGCTTCAGCAGCATCTCGGCGAAGAGGTTCTGGCTGGTGTTGAGGATCGGAAAGATCCAGTCGCGCACCGGGCGGGACACCGTCTCCGCGAGCGGCGGACGGGAGCGGGCATTGGCGTAGATGGCGGAATCGATGGTCGATCGGGTGGTGCCGGTGACCGCGATGCCCGCCTCGGCGAGCGCCTGCCTGAGCGCGCGGGCGGCGAAGAGGTTGGGATCGGCTACCGCGAACGACTCGGTCCTGGGGGGCCGGTCGAGGGCGACGGTCCCTTCGGCCCAGACGTGAGCCGTGCCGGGCTGGCGGAAGAACCGGTCGCTGATGTCGGTCTCGCCGCCGGGCGCGACCGTCACGGTCCGATTCTCGAAGGCGACGTCGCCCAGGTCGGGCCACATGCTGATGAGGGCCGGCGCGCCGACCGCGACGCCCGGCTGCCACACGAAATCGAGGCTGTTGTCGTTGAAGGCGAGCGCGGAGACCGGCGCGGCGTACCACCAGTTGAGATCGAACAGCTCCCAGCCGGGATGCAGCGACGCCGCCTCGAAATAGCTGCCGTCGCCGATCAGATCGCCTTCCACCTGGCGAATGCCGCGCGCCTTGAGCGTGTCGGCCATCAGCCGGAGCCGGGCGAACGGGTCCCGGTCGCACATCCCGGCGATCAGCGTGTCGGTCGTGTAGCACCGGCGGCTGAACGTCGGGTCGCCCCGGCCATAGAGCACCAGGTCTCCCCGCAGCACTCCAGCCGCCACCGGTCCCGCCGCATAGACGCTGGTGCGAACGGTGAAATCCGGCGGCAGCAGCGCCGACGCGACCGCGGTCACGACGAGCTTGGCGTTGCTGGCCGGGGTGAAGAGCCTGCGCTCGTTCCGTCCGTAGACCTGCTTGCCGGTGTGGTCCACGACGGAGACGCCCCAGAGGCTCTTGTCGAATGGCGGGGCGTCGAGGCGCTTGTCCAGTCGCTTGGAAAGCGACTGGGCGGACAGGCGGGCGGGCGGGCCGGCGGGCAGCACGGCGAGCAACACCGCCAGTGTCACGGCCAAAGCTGCCCCCATGCCCCGCTGCCCCGCTGTCCCGCGACGCCTCCGCCCGCCCGCCAGCGCGCCCGCCTGCCCGCCCTCAGTCATACGCCACCCGCGGATCCACCGTCGCATGCGGTATGTCCGTCACCAGGTTCACGATCACGAAGACCATGCTGAGGAGAAGAATGCGGCCCTGTGATCGGAGCCGCAGGCGGCGAGGAAAGCGAGGACGATCGGGAGGAACCGGAGCATGGTGTGGAGGCGGGGCAGCGGGGCAGTGGGGCGGCCAGGCACACCCAAGGTCTCCGGTCCGCGGAGCCAACTGCCCCGCTGCCCCGCTGCCCCGCTGCCCTCGCCCTGTTGCTTTCTCCACGTAAGGCGAACAAACTACCGGGCTTACGGCATGGCGTCAATTCCACCTGGAGTCACGATGAGGGCAGCCGTCGCGGGCGTCTGCGGGTTGCTCTCGCCGCTTCTCCTGGCGGCGACCCTGTTGGCGCAGGCGCCCGAGCGGGTGGTCCGCAGTCTGGACTTCGAGGGCAACAGCGCGATCCTCGACCCGGTCCTCGCCGCCGCCATCAGCACCACCAAATCCAGCTGGTTCGCCCGCAACTTCTTCGTTCGCTGGCTCGGCCTGGGCGAGAAGCGGTATTTCAACGAGGAGGAGTTCCGGCGCGACGTGATCCGGCTCCACGTCCTTTACCGCCGGAGCGGATTCCCCAACGCGAAAGTCGATACCACGGTCAGGCGGGAGCCGGAGAACGTCTACGTCACCTTTCGCATCGAGGAAGGCGAGCCGATGGTGGTCACCGACCTCGAGGTGACCGGCCTCGACTCGCTTCCCGCCTGGCTCCGGCGCATCGCGGTGCTCGACCTGCCGCTCCAGGAAGGGGACCCGTTCAACCGCTATCTCATGCAGGCGACCGCCGACTCGATCGAGCGCCGGCTGCGCGACCGTGGGTATCCCTCCGCCAGTGTCTTCTCCGGATTCGAGGCCGATCGGGCAAAGCTGGCCGCCCGCGTCAACCTGGAGGTGGACCCCAGCCGCCGGGCGGTGATCGGCGAGGTGGACGTGGTCGGCGTGCGCCGGATCGACACCTCGCTGGTGCGGGACCTCCTCGTCGCCCGTCCAGGCCGGCGATACTCGCAGGACGAGCTGCTGCTGAGCCAGCAGAACCTCTACAA
>CAYPAE010000074.1:0-2597 GCA_964408595.1 uncultured Gemmatimonadaceae bacterium
GAGAGAAGTCATTGTGCGGAAGACCCCCCGGGCCTGCGCGAGGCCGGCGGAATCGTCCGCTTTCGTGATCGGAGGACCGGGCGTGGCGCTGAACCAGGTATTTCACCATGCCTGACCACCGCGACCCCTTCACGGTCAGGGAACCAACCTGCGAGGTACTCCTATGCCCGCCTCTCTGAGCTCCCGACTCGCTGCGCTCGCCCTCGGTCTCGGCGCGCTCTCGGGCTGCGCCGAGGACACCCCGACAGCTCCCGCGGTGTCCCTCGCACCGGCCCACGTCAGCGCTGCGACCAATCCGGCTGAGGTCTGCAAGGTCACCGGCTTCAGCCCCAACAACTTCTCCAACCCGACCCGGATCGACAACAAATGGCTCCCGCTGGTCCCGGGGACGCGGTTGATCCTAGAGGGGCAGGCCGATCGGGGAAGCGGAGCCCGTCCCCATCGCGTGGTGTTCACCGTCACCGACCTGACCAAGGTGATCAACGGCGTGCGCACTGTGGTCATCTGGGACAGGGACGTCGTCGAAGGCCAGATCGCGGAGAGCGAACTCTCCTTTTTCGCACAGGACGACCACGGGAATGTCTGGAACCTCGGCGAGTACCCCGAGGAGTTCGAGGACGGGAAGTTCACCGGAGCCCCCAGTACCTGGATCGCCGGCGTAGCAAGAGCAAAAGCGGGAATTCACATGCGGGGAAAGCCGCGGCTGAACCAGCCCAGGTACCTCCAGGGGTGGGCGCCCGACATCGAATTCTTCGACTGCGCGAAGGTGATCAAGGAGGTCCCGAAGATTTGTGTCCCCTTCAAGTGCTTCGAGCACGTCCTGGTGACCGACGAGACGGGCCCGCTCGATCCGGAGGGCGGGCACCAGCGCAAGTTCCACGCGCCCGGGGTGGGCATTGCGAAAATCACCCCCGTGGATGATCCAGAAGGGGAGACGCTGGTACTGGTCAAGATCGTGCACCTGAACCCACACGACTTGAGGGAGGTCAGCAAGAGGGCGCTGAGGCTGGAAGAGCGTGCCTACCGGGTCAGTGAGGTGTATCGGCACACCCCACCCGCGGAGCACACGCCTCTGGCGGGACGGTCCCCATAGTCGACGTCGCCTGCCCGGCCTCTGTCAGAGGCCGGGCAGGTTGCGGCTAACATCAGAACAGTTTCGCGAGGGCGGCCACGAGCTCGAGGGCAGTCTTGGCCTCGGTGGACAGCGCTACGGCGCTCTTGCGATCAACGGCTCGGCGTTGCGCCGCCAGGCTCGCCTCGTACTTCGTCGCCGCGGCATCCCCGCCTGGTCTGGCCAGCACGAAGGGCTTCAATCGCTCCCAGACGGCGTTGGATTTCGCGACATCGTCGGAGGCTGCGCCGAAGCCCGTCACGGAGGCGTCGAGTGCGACTTGGCGGCCAAGCACATCGAGGCGCCCAAGGTCGGCCTTCGCACCGGGGCGGAACACCCAAGCCACGTCCAGCGCCGCGGCCCGCAGGTCGTTCGCTGCTTGCATCATGTCGCTCACGCTCCGACCGTTCACCTTCTGCTCCAGCGAGACGAGAGCGTCGCGGAACGCGCCGTCGAATGCCTCCGGCACACCGTCCTGCCGTGAGTGGCCGGCGTAGGAGTCCCACGCGGCGCGAACGTCACCCAGGCCGGCCCGCACCGCGGACCAGTTCCTACCCGGAATCGCCTCGATGATGTTCACGGTGGCTTCATCGATCGTCCGCAGGGGATCGGGAACCGTCCGGGGCGCAGCGCCGACCTTCAGGTGCAACGCCAGGCGGAGGAGTTCGTCCTCCGTGCGTTCCTCGGCGATCCCCAGTCCCGGCGCGAAGATCTTGTGCTCGACCGAGCCGTCCATCAGCGTCTCCTCGATCTCCATGCCGTTGGTGATCGTGCCCGCAGGCGTCTGGGCGCGTGCGGTGACGCTGACGACCTCGTCCGTCTCGTAGGCGACCCCGGGGAGGTTCTCGGGGTTGTACACGTCCCCGACCTTGGGCGTCCGGGGCATGATCAGGCCCGGCGGCGCGCCGTCCTTGCCCGCGAGCCACGTCCCCTCGTGGTTCTTGATCTTCCCGTTCTCGTAGTTGGTGACATCCTCGCCGAAGTAGTACACCGCTCCGTTGTCCGCCTGTGCGAAGTAGTCGTACGCCGTCTCGACCAGCTCACCATCGACATATCCGACGAAGTGAACGACGGCGGTCTCGGTCGTTCCGCCTGCCCAGGTGATCGTTCTCGTCTGCGGCAGAAGAGCCACCTCGACCCGGGCAGGCTTGCCCCCATCCGTACCGAGCCGGACGGCAAGGGCGGTGGACGAGACCGGGTAGTACGGGTTGGTGATCTCGAGCGGGTTGGTGAAGCTCGGCATGCCGGCGGTCACCTCCTGGCTCGACGACGGCGGTTCGGGGGTGGCGTTCGGCTTCGATGAGCAGGCGGTCCCGAGCACGGCCACAACCCCGACCAGGGCGAAGGTCCTGCGGAGCATAGCATCTCCTTTCCATGCGGCCTCGTCCCGGAGGTCGCTTCGCCATTTCGGCATGGAGCCGCTCGTCTCTTCTTGGGCTACACGTCCAGATTCGTCACGTACTTCGCGTTCCGCTCGATGAACTGC
>CAYPAE010000074.1:2697-4126 GCA_964408595.1 uncultured Gemmatimonadaceae bacterium
CTTGGGCTACACGTCCAGATTCGTCACGTACTTCGCGTTCCGCTCGATGAACTGCCGCCGTGGCTCGACCTCGTCGCCCATCAGCTCGTCGAACAGCTTCGACGCCTCCACGGCGTCCTCCATCGTGACCCGAAGAATGGTGCGCTTTTCCGGATCCATGGTCGTGTCCCAGAGCTGGTCCGGGTTCATCTCGCCCAGACCCTTGTAGCGCTGGATGTTGACGTTGCCCTTGCCGTCTGCCCCGGTCAGCCGCTTGCTGTACTCCTCCCGCTCGGCATCGCTGTAGGCGTAGAAGACTTCCTTGCCCTTCGCCACCCGAAACAGAGGCGGCTGCGCGATGTAGACGTAGCCCGCCTCGATCAGCTCCTGCATCTGGCGGAAGAAGAAGGTGAGCAACAGGGTCCGGATGTGGGCGCCGTCCACGTCGGCATCGGTCATCAGCACGATCTTGTGGTAGCGCGCGTCCTCCAGCTTGAAGTCCTCGCGCACCCCGGTGCCGATCGCCGTGATCATGGCCCGGATCTCCTCGTTGCTGAGGATCTTGTCGATCCGGGCCCGCTCCACGTTGAGAATCTTGCCTCGGAGCGGCAGGATCGCCTGGAACTCCCGTTTCCGCGCCTGCTTGGCGCTGCCGCCGGCGGAGTCGCCCTCGACCAGGTACAACTCGCAGAGCGCGGGATCGTCGTAGGAGCAGTCGGCCAGCTTGCCGGGAAGCACCGCGTTCTCCAACCCGGACTTCTTGCGGACCAGGTCGCGCGCCTTGCGGGCCGCCTCGCGGGCTCGGGCCGCGCTCACCGCCTTCTCGATGATGTTGCGGGCGACTGGCGGGTGCTCCTCGAGGTAGTTGCCGAGGTGCTCGTTGACCACCGTCTTCACGATCCCCTCGACCTCGGAGTTGCCCAGCTTGGTCTTGGTCTGACCCTCGAACTGGGGCTCCAGCACCTTCACGTGGAGCACGCAGGTGAGCCCCTCGCGGATGTCCTCCCCCGAGAGCGTGAAGTCCTCCTTCTTGAGGAAGTCGCGCCGCTTGGCCACGTCGTTGATCGTGCGGGTCAGCGCCGACTTGAAGCCGGTGAGGTGGGTCCCGCCCTCGTGGGTGTTGATGTTGTTTACGAAGGTGAACGTGTTCTCGTTGTACCCGTCCTCGTACTGGAGGGCGATGTCCACCTCGACGTCGTCCTTGGTCGCGGTGAAGGCGATCGGCTTCGGGTGCAGCGCCTTCTTATTCCGGTTGAGCCACCCGACGAACTCGATCAGGCCGCCCTTGGCAAAGAAGGTCTCGGTCTTGGGCTGATCCCGCTCGTCCTTGATCGTGATGCTCACGCCCCGGTTGAGAAATGCGAGCTGCCGGAGCCGGTCCGCCAGGGTGGTGTAATGGAACTCGAGCACGGTGAAGATCTCGGGGTCCGGCTTGAACCGGACCGTGGTC
>CAYPAE010000074.1:4136-8237 GCA_964408595.1 uncultured Gemmatimonadaceae bacterium
TCGTGACCCTCGCGTTCGGAGCGTCGTTCCTGTTCCCTGTGGTCTTGGTCTTCCCCAGGACGGTGAGCTTCTTGGTGGTCTTGCCGCGGACGAAGGCCATGTGGTGCTTGCTGCCGTCGCGCTCGACCACCACCTCGAGCCGCTCGGAGAGCGCGTTCACCACCGACACGCCCACCCCGTGGAGCCCGCCCGACACCTTGTAGCTGGTCTTGTCGAACTTGCCGCCCGCGTGCAGCATGGTCAGCGCGACCTCGACCGCCGGCAGCTTCTCGGTGGGATGCATGTCCACCGGGATCCCGCGGCCGTTGTCGAACACGGTGATCGAGTTGTCGGCGTGGATGGTGACGTTGATGGTGTCGCAGTGCCCGGCCAGCGCTTCGTCGATCGAGTTGTCCACCACCTCGTAGACCAGGTGGTGGAGGCCGTTTTCGCTGGTGGACCCGATGTACATCCCAGGGCGCTTCCGGACCGCCTCCAGACCCTTGAGGACTTGAATCGCGTCGGCTTTGTACTCCGGTGTGCCCTCGAGGAGGGCGGCGTCTCGCTTGGCCATAGGCTCCGTCGTCTAGGGCCGGGGCCGGTCGAGACCGGGCACCCAGCGGATTTCCTTCACCCGTCCCTGCCGGCCGTCGTTGAGCCGGGCCAGGATCCGGGGTGTCATGAGGCTGAGCTCGTTGGCCCAGGCCGCGGTGGCGACCCTGACGCGCAGCACGCCATCGGGGGTCACCGATTCGGGCGCCGTCACGGCGGCGATCTGCGGGCCGACCAGCTCGGGCCACGCCTCGATCACGCCCGCCTGCTGGATCCGCTTGGCGAAGCCGGAGCGGCGCAGGTAACTCGCCAGCGCGTCGGCGAGCGGCGAAGGCCGGCGTTCGTCGGTCATGTCATGGGGCGGGGGCCAGCCACTCTGCCGTCCGTCACCGACCAGACCTCCAGCTCCAGATCTCGAGGCAGCTCCTCGGGGCGGGGCGCCGTGAGAAACACCTGCCGCTCCCCGGGCCCGATCAACCGGGCCGCCAGGCGCTCCCGGCGCTCGTCGTCCAGCTCGGCGAAGACGTCGTCGAGCAGGAGCGCGGGCTCGGTGTCGCGCGCCTCACGGAGGGTCGCCATCTCGAGGAGCTTGAGCGCCACCGCGGCGCTCCGCTGCTGGCCGGTGGACCCGAACTCCCGGATCGGCCGGCCCGCGATCTCCAGCCGGAGATCGTCGCGATGCGGGCCCACCGTCGAGGCACAGCGGACGCGGTCCGCGGCCCGCGCCCCACCCAACGCCTGCATCCACGCGCCTGGCTCGGCCAGCTCGGGAGCTCCTCGGTAGCTCAGGCCCGCCTGGCCCCGCTCGCCCAGGCAATCGAACTCGGCGGTGAACCTCTCCCCGGCGTGCCGCACCCACCGCTCCCGCGCGACGACGATCTCCGCGCCCGCCGACGCAAGCGGTCCATCGAACGCCCAGGCCAGCTCGGGACGGCCCTGCCGGAGCGCGCTGTTCCGCTGGGCCAGCGCCGCGCGATACCGGGCGAGCGCCCGGAGATATCCGCGGTCGGCGAGCGACAGGAGCCGGTCCAGATACTGCCGGCGAAGGGCCGCGGGTCCGGACGTGAGGTCCACGTCACTCGGAAGGAACACCACCGCCAGCCAGCGCCCTACCGCCTCGGTCACCCGCTCCGGCTCGGCGCCGTCCAGCAGAATCCGCTTCCGCCGCGCGCCGGACAGGTACCCGGCGGCCAGGGTCGCCACCCCGGATTCCTCGACCGAAGCTTCCACCTGGAATCCGGGCGACCCGAAGCCCGCGACCTCCTGATCGGGAGCTCCCCGAAACGACCGGAAGAGCACCGGGTAGTACACCGCCTCCAGGAAGTTCGTCTTGCCCTGCGCGTTGGCGCCGAGCATCGCGATCCCGCGGCCCGGAACGGTGCAGTCGAGGTCCGCCAGATTCCTGAACCCGCGGGCCACCAGACGACGGAGGCGCACTACTGGATCGTGAGGCGGCGCGAGACCGTCGGACCGACGTTGCCGATCACGTCCACCCCGAATACCCCCACCGTGATCGTGCGCCCGCCGAGGCCGATGGTCGGAAGGTTGAGCGCGAAGCTGAGGGTGTCGACGCCATTCGCGTCGATCGGCAGATAGCTCAGGTTGGCGCCCCCGACCTCGATGAAGACCGAATCGACTCCGCTGGTATCCGCCGTGCGGGCGCCGATCACGAAAAAGTCTCCCTCGGTCAGCGTCGTATCCTTGGACGGTGGATCGATGCTGCTGGTCGGTCCGACCTTGTCCTCGGGCTCGGTCTCGAAGGTCAGCCGCTCGCGCTCGCTGCACCCGAGGAGCAGCGCCACCAGAATCCCCCATACGGCCTTTGCGGGCATCGCTGAAAAATAACCGGTGAGGGGGCGAAATGCAGGTTCAGCTTTGGACTTACGCCCCCTTGAAGGCCGGCTTCCGCTTCGCCACGAAGGCCGCGGTCCCCTCCCGCATGTCGGCCGTTCCGGAGAGGAGGCCAAAGAGGTTGGCCTCCAGGAGCAGCGCCTCGTCTACCCCTACGTCGAGGCCGTTGCCCACCGCCTCGAGGCAAGCTGCTACCGCCAAAGGGCCGTTCTCCAGGATTGCGCGGAGCAGCTGCTCGCTCTCGCTCATCAGCCGGTCGGCCGGGACGACGCGATTCACCAGCCCGATCCGGTAGGCCTCCTGCGCGTCGATCATCTGCCCGGTAAGGAGCAGCTCCAGCGCCCGGCCCTTGCCCACCAGCCGGGGCAACCGGACAGTCCCGCCGTAGCCCGGACCGATCCCCAGCTTCACCTCGGGCTGGCCGAAGCGGGCCTGGTCGCTCGCCACCCGGAGGTGGCAGGCCATCGCCAACTCGCACCCGCCGCCGAGCGCGAACCCGTTCACCGCCGCGATCACCGGCTTTCCGCACCGCTCCAGACTCCGGAAGACTCGTTGCCCCTCCAGTGCCCGCGCCTTGCCGTCCACCGGTCCCTGGGCCGCGATCTCGCCGATGTCCGCGCCCGCCACGAACGCCTTGGGGCCGGCGCCGGTGAGGATCATGCCTCGGATCGCCGGATCCCTTTCGATCCTGCCTGCCGCGTCTCCCAGCTCCGCGATGACGGCGGTGTTCAGGGCGTTGAGCTTCTCCGGACGGTTGACGGTGACGGTGGCGACCGCATCGCGTGTGTCGAAAAGGAGAGTGCTGTAGGGCATGGGCGTGGGTCCTTAGGCCGCGGGGCTCGGTGCGCCGTGCTCGGGGTTCTGCGAGAAGTTAATGACTCCTTGTCATCCTGAGCCCTTCGGCTGCGCTCAGGGCAGGCTTCGCGAAGGAGGCCACCTCCGATCATGCTCCCCCTCACTTCGTTCAGGGTGACAACCGCCAGGGTGACAGCCGCAGGGTTCAACTATCTTCCCCCCATGCACCTCCCCAACCCCATTTCGTGGACACCGGCAGGCCACATCCGGCTGCTCGACCAGACCCTGCTGCCGGCGGAAGAGCGTTACCTGGTGCTGGATTCGGTGGAAGCGGTCGCCGAGGCGATCAAGGCGCTGCGGGTGAGGGGCGCGCCGCTGATCGGGATCGCGGCCGCGATGGGCGTGGTGGTAGCCGGGCCGCCGGGCCGCCGGGCAGCCGGGCAGCGGTTGCAGATGGATGCGGTGCGCCGGGCGGTCGCTACGCTCGGAAGTACTCGGCCCACGGCGGTCAACCTGCACTGGGCGCTCCGGCGGATGGAGCGCCGCGCCGAGCGAGCCACAACTGCTGGTGAGGACTTGGCTGTGGCGCTCCGCGCCGAGGCCCAGGCGATCTGGGACGAAGACCGCGCGATGTGCGATCGGATCGGCGAGCTCGGCGCCCCGCTCATCCCCGGCGGCGGCACCGTCGCGACGATCTGCAATGCCGGCGCGCTCGCCACCGGCGGGATCGGTACCGCGCTGGCGCCCGTCTACCATCTCCATCGCGAGGGACGGAGTCCGCGGGTCGTGGTGCCGGAGACCCGGCCGCTGCTTCAGGGCAGCCGGCTCACCGCCTGGGAGTCGAGTCGCGCCCGGGTGGAGTGCACCGACATCGCCGACGGCATGATCTCGAGCCGGCTCAGGAAGGTCGACCTCGCCAGCGTA
>CAYPAE010000075.1:0-6859 GCA_964408595.1 uncultured Gemmatimonadaceae bacterium
GCCTCGCCGGATCACGATGCTGACCGTGTCGCCCGGCTGGTGGCTTCTGAGGGCGTTGGTCATCGCTTGGAGATCGGGGATCTCGAGGTCGCCGATCCGGGTAATGACGTCGTCCCCGCGAAGCCCGGCCTTCTCCGCCGGGCTTCCGGCCCGCACGCCGAGGAGGCGGACGCCGCCGGGATTGTCGGTCATGTCGGGGATGGTGCCGAGGTAGGTCCCGTACGCCGGCATCGTGGTGGCGGTGGTGTGCGCCGGCGGGGTGGCGTCCACCGGAGTCAGCTTCGCGGGACGGTTGGCCAGCGCGGTCACCAGCCCGATGGTGAAGTTGGAGACGCGGCGGAATCCCTCCGGATCGATCTTCTGCCAGTCGTCGGTGGTCCGGTGATAGTCGTCGTGCAGGTCGGTGAACACGTGCAGCACCGGCCGGCCCGCGGCGTAGAACGACGACTGGTCGCTCGGCCCGTAGCCGTCGCCCTGCGCCTTGAGATCGAACCCCGCATGCCAGTTGAGCGAGTCGAGCAGCGCCGGGAACTCCTTGGCGGTACGCGCGCCGTACACGATGAGCCGGCCGTCCCTCAGCCGCCCGACCATGTCGAGGTTGATCATCGCCATCGTGGCGCTCAGCGGATACACCGGCTGCTTCACGTAGTGGGCGGAGCCGAGCAGTCCCAGCTCCTCGCCGCTGAACGCGATGAAGAGCACGGTGCGCGCCGGCGGGGACTGTGCCAGCCGGGCGGCGATCTGAATCAGCATCGCGGCCCCCGAGGCGTTGTCGTCGGCGCCGTTGTGGACCTTGCCGGCGCTGTCGGGATCGAGACTGCCGAACCCGCCCAGCCCCAGGTGATCGTAGTGCGCGCCGACGATCACCGTCTCGTTGCGCAGCGCGGGATCGTGGCCCGGGAGGAGGCCGATCACGTTCTTCCCGACCAGGCCGCCGACGCGGGCCGACTGCGCCACCGGCGCTTCCTTGGCCACGGTGAAGGACTGGTACCATCCGCCGGCGGCGGGCTGGAGCCCGACCTGCTCGAAGCGGCGGGCCAGATACGCGGCCGCGGAGTCGGCGCCGGGAGATCCGGTCATCCGGCCGGCGAGCCGGTCGTCGCTGAGATAGCGGATGTCGTCGACCGCCGTGATCGGCGGGGGCGCCGGAGTCACCACCGGACGCTGCAGGGTACCGAACTGGGCGTGCAGGTCGGGCGGGAAGGCCGCCAGCGCGAGCCCGGCCAGCAGGGAGAAGAGTCTTGCTCGGATCATACCTGAAAATACCCCGCTCAGCGGGGCACGAAGTCGGTGTCGGGGGTCAGCCGGCGGGCGAAGGCGGCGAGGAGCCTCGCGGTGCGGTCGAGGTCCTCCAGCGCCACCATCTCGTTCGGGCTGTGCATGTAGCGATTGGGCACCGAGACCAGCGCCGTGGCGACCCCTCGGTGGGCATTGAAGATCGCCTCCGCGTCGGTATGGGTGTCGCGCGATGCCGCCTCGATCGAATAGGCAATGCCCTCGGCCTCCGCCGTCGCCGCGAGCAGCTCGAAGACGACTTCGCTGACCGAAGCGCCGCGGGAGAGCACCGGACCGCCGCCCAGTCGATAGTCGCCGTGTTTCCGTTTGTCGATGCCGGGATAATCGGTGGCATGGGTGACGTCCACGACGACGGCGACGTCGGGCTCGAGCGCGACGGCCGAGCTCCGCGCGCCGCCGCCCGTCGCCGCGATCTCTTCCCTCGTCGTCGCCACGGCGCTGACTGCCGCGGGGATCGGTTCGTCGCCGGCCAGCATCCGTACCGCCTCCAGTACCACGAAGGCGCCGATCCGGTTGTCGATACTCCGGCTGACCAGGCGTCCGTTGGAAAATTCCAGCACCCCCGCGGCGAGGACACCGGGATCGCCGATGCGGACCTGCCGCTCCGCGTCCGCCCGGCTCGACGCGCCGATGTCGATCCACAGATCCTCGACCTTGGAGACCTTCTCCCGGTCGTCCTTGTCCATGAGGTGGATCGCCTTCTTGCCGACCACGCCGGTCACCGGGCCGCCGCGTCCAAGCAGCCGCACCCGCTGCCCGACGAACACCTGGTGATCCCAGCCCCCGATGGTGTCGAAGCTGAGGAAGCCGTCGTCGTCGATGTGGGTGACCATCACCCCGATCTCGTCGATGTGGCCCGCCAGCATCACCCGCGGCCGCCCGCCGGGATTGAGGGTCGCGTAGGAATTGCCCCCCACGTCCGCCCGAACTTCGACCGCGAGCGACTCGGCCTCCTTCCGCCAGACGCGCGCCGGCGCGGCCTCGAAGGATGAGGGGCCCGGGGTGTCGAGCAGGGACTTGAGGAAGGCGAGGGATTCGGGGGTCATGGTGTCTGCTTTCTACCCCCGCGCCGGGCGGAGGTCGAGCTCGAGGAACCGGGTGCCCGCGACCGGGTTGTGCCGGTACGCAGGGATCTCCCGGAACCCCATCCCAAGGTAGAGGCCGAGCGCGGCGCGCATGCTCGGAAGGGTGTCGAGCCGCATGCGCTGGTATCCCGCCGCCCGCGCGTCGCTCACCACGCGCTCGGCGAGGCGCCTGCCCCAGCCGGCGCCCCGAGCGGTGGGCCGGACGTAGAGCCGCTTCATCTCCGAGACCCCCGGCCCCAGTGGCCGGAACGCCACACACCCGGCGAGCTCGTCGCCCTCGAAGCCGAGCAGCAGGCCACCGGTCGGACGAGCGTATGCGCCGGGCAGCCCGTCCAGCTCCTCGGCGAATCCCTGGAAGGCGAGATCCACGTCGAGCGAGGCCGCATACTCCTCGAAGAGCCGCCGGACGAGCGCGAGTGCCTCGGCGCCCTCCGCCTCTACGATTCTAGCCCCCATGGCTCCGCCAGCGCACCATCCCGCGGGCCTCCCGGCCCTCGAGGGCACCCTGCAACAGCTCGGCTCCGTCCACGACCCGCGGCCCCGACCGGGAAGTGTAGGCGTTTCCGTCGAGGACCCAGGTCGGCACCGGCCGCAAGGTCGCGCGGGCCCCCGGCGCGGCGAGCATGGAGAGCTCCCTGAGGGTGCGCTCGACCCCGAAGCCGCAGAGCATGATCACGAAGAGGTCGGGCCGGAGCCCGGGCAGCCCGGACCACTCCCGCCTGGCCGAGTGACTTCCCGCGGCCGCTCCCACGTCCTCGCCGCCGGCTGCCTCGACCATCTCGGGCACCCAGTGGCCGGCCAGGTAAAGCGGCTCCAGCCATTCGACGCACACCACACGCGGGCGGGAACCGCGGCGCCGGGCGCGCAACCGCTCGAGACGGCTCCGGAGCCCGGCCACCAGCTCGTCTCCGTCCGGTGCGAGATCGAGCGCCTGCGCGACCGCACGGATATCGGCCCAGATCCCTTCCAGCGTCCGTCCGGAGAGCGCCAGCACGGCCGGCACGGGTTGCACCACGGCCGCGAGCCGGTGGACCTCTCCCTCGGCGACGGCGCAGACCTCACAGAGGTCCTGGGTGATGAGCAGGTCGGGAGCGAGCCGGCGGAGCGCGTCGGCGTCCACGCCGATGACGGGCTTGCCGGCGACGTGGAGCCGCCGCACTTCGGCGTCGATCGCGGCCCCGGGGGCCTCGGGATCGATCGGAGTCGCCGTGACCCGGGGCAGCCCGAGCACCGATGCGGGATGATCGCATTCGTGGGAGATCCCGACCAGGCTTCCGGCGCCACCCAGCGCCGCCACGATCTCGGTGGCGGCGGGCAGCAGAGTCACCACCCGCATTTCAACGCTCGATCAGACGGCTCGGCCGGTAGTTTCCGAAGAGAAGCAGTCCGGTGAGCGTCGCGATCAACGCCCGGAAGTCGTGGGTGAGCGCGTAGGCCACCAGTCCCAGCAAGGTGGGGGCTTCCACCAGCGCCCAGATCACGACCGCCTTGCCGAGGTTCACCCGCCACCACTCGTCCTGCGACGTGCCCGGCGCCGGACGGCCAAGCCGGCCCGCGGTGAACATCGCAGCGCCGAAGAGAACCGCGCTCACCAGGAAGAGCGCGATGTAGAGCACCCGGCGGTCGGGCAGCGCGTACACCGGCATCGCCGAGGCTCGTCCCAGTTGCCACGCGACGAGCCAGAACATCAGCACGCCGATCACCAACGCCGTGTGAATGATCCTGGCGGCGATCGCCGGGGAGGCCGGCGCGCGGGGCGGCATGTCAGCGGCTCGCGATGCGGTAGAGCACCGCGCCCAGGGCGGCGAAGAACACGAGGGCCACCAGGTCGTTGGTCGCGAAGCCACCTAGCGCCTGCTGCAGTCCGGCGATGTGAGCCAGGTAGTCGGCCGCGGGCACCTGCGCGGCCTCGGCCCGGCCCACCAGCGCTGCCGCGATGCCGGCGATCGCGATCCCGGCGATCGCACCTCCGGCGATGAGGCCGCTGGAGAAGAGCACGCCCGGTCCCGACTCGACCTCCGCCAACGAGCGGTCCCCGCTTCGCATCCGCCGCTCGACCAGCCAGCGCACCACGCCGCCCGCGAACATGGAGGCCGAGGTCGAGATCGGCAGGTACACGCCGACCGCGATGGGGAGCGATTGCAGGCCCATGATCTCGATCGAGATGGTGAGGAACACTCCGATGAGCACCAGCCCCCACGGCAGCTTCCGGGTGAGAATCCCGTCGGTCACCAGGGCCATGATGGTGGCCTTGGGCGAGTCGAGCTTGGTGACCGGCTTGCCGTCGATCTCCCGCACCCGCCCGCCGATGCCGGGATCGATCAGATAGGCGACCTCCCGGGTCTCGGGGTCGACCAGATACTTGCCCGGCTGAACTCCCTCAGTGGGCAGGTTCACCCGCACGACCTCCCACTCCCGCCCGGCGTGGCTCAGCCGCTCGCCGAGCGCCGTTACCGAGCGGTCCCCGGCGTCGGGAGCGGCGGCCTCCAGCGTCACGCCCGGGTGGGACTCGGGGACGATGTTGGTGTAGGTGTTGTTGAGGAGGGTCAGGGTCCAGCCGATCGCGAGCGCCGAGGTGACCGCGCCCACCACGATGGCGAGCTGCTGCCGCCGGGGCGTGGACCCGACCAGGAATCCGGTCTTCAGGTCCTGGCTGGTGGTCCCCGCCAGGGCGGCAGAGACGGCGATCACCCCCGCGATGGTGATGGCGCCCACCCGGTGGTCCACGCCGGTCCAGCCGATGAGCAAAAAGATGGCCGTGGTGCCGATGAGCGCGGCGATGGTCATACCCGAGATCGGGTTGGCGCTGACTCCGATCTCACCGGTGATCCGGGACGAGACGACCGCGAAGAAGAACCCGAAGAGGACGATCAGCGCGGCGCCGAGCAGATTGACCCCGAGCTGTGGAAGCAGGGTGAGGAGCAGCGCGAGAGCCACCGCACCCACCAGGGTGATCCAGATCGGGAGGTCGAGATCGGTGCGGAGCCGGCCGGCCCGGTCGCCCAGGCTGCCCCGGAGCTCATGAAAGCCGGAGCGGAAGGCCGAGACGATGGTGGGGAGCGCGCGGATCAGCGCGATGATCCCGGCCGAGGCCACCGCCCCGGCGCCGATGTAGAAGACGAACGCGGCCCGCACCTCGCCTGGGCTCATCTCCGAGATGAGCTTGGTCTCGGCGAAGATGGGCGAGGTCAGTCCGCTGCCGAACAGCTTGATGGCAGGGATGAGGACCAGGTACGCGAGGCACCCGCCGGCGAAGAGAAAGCCCGCGATCCGCGGGCCGATGATGTAGCCGACGCCGAGCAGCTCGGGAGAGATCTCGGCCGAAATGGAGGCCCCGTTGTAGGAACGGGAGACCCACCCCGGATACTCCTTCCACGCCTTGAGCCCGGCCATCAGGAACTTGTAGGCGAAGGCGAGCCCGAATGCCTGGAACAGCCGCCGGGCCTGCAGTCCGCCGCGTTCCCCGGCGACCAGCACCTCGGCGCAGGCGGTGCCCTCGGGATAGGTGAGCCGGCCGTGCTCCTTCACGATCAGCGCGCGCCGTAGCGGGATCATGAGCAGGATGCCCAGCACCCCCCCGACCACCGCGATGATCGCGACCTTGCCGACGCTCAGGTCATACCCCATGAGCAGGATGGCCGGCAACGTGAAGACGACGCCCGCCGCGATCGACTCCCCGGCCGAGCCCGTGGTCTGGACGATGTTGTTCTCGAGGATGGTGGACTTACCCAGCGTCCGGAAGAACGCCACCGCGAGCACGGCGATGGGGATCGACGCCGACACCGTCAGCCCGATCTTGAGCGCGAGGTAGACGCTGGAGGCGGCGAAGACGATGCCGAGGATCGCGCCCAGCACGACCGCGCGGAGGGTCAGCTCGGCGGGAGACTCGCTGGGGGAGACGAACGGCCTGAAGCCCGGGGCCTCGGGTGTGGGGCGGGAGATGGGTGCGGTCGCCATGCGTTTCCGGGTTGGGTGGAAGGTGTCAGGATAGTACGGCCATCGAGGGCGGCCCGGAAGGCGCGCCCGGGAGACCGTCACCCGGAGAAACGGATCGAAGTCTCGCCGGGGGGGTGAGGGTGATCACGGCGGGCAAATCGGCCTTGCGTTAGCATATACAAGCCGGCTCCACGCCGGTCGGGTTACTACACTTCATCTCGCGAACCCGCCGCACGAGGCGGCTGGCGCGGTACTCACCGCACGGGAGGCCGGTATGCTCTGGACGATCTTCGTGATCCTGCTGGTGCTGTGGCTGCTGGGAATGGTGTCGTCGTACACACTGGGTGGGTTCATCCACATCCTCCTGGTCGTGGCGCTCGCGATCGTCCTCATTCGCGTGATCCAGGGCCGCCGCCCGATATGAAGCCGGGAGCGATCATCGGGATCATCCTGATCGTGATCGGCGTCGCGGGGTTCGCCCTGGGCGGGTTCTCCTTCACCAAGAAGGAGAAGGTGCTCGACGTGGGTCCCATCGAGGCGAC
>CAYPAE010000075.1:6959-8221 GCA_964408595.1 uncultured Gemmatimonadaceae bacterium
TCCACGACCGAGACGCTGTCGCCCAGCCAGGCCGGGCGATCGCTCTCGTCGCCGCCCATCTGCACCGGCGGCGGCGGCGCGCTGTCGGTGGGGATGACGACGCCGTTGGCTCCCAGCTCGCGGAAGAGCTTCCACTGCGCCTGACGCGCCGCCCACGGGCGAGTCCCGTTGTACATCAGCGACACGAGGAGCACGCCATCCGGCGCGCCCAAGTACCCCACGACGGTCGAGACCTGCCCCAGCGTCCCGGTCTTGGCGCGGACCACGCCCGAGCCGGGGAAGCCGCTGTTGAGCCGGTGCAGCGTGCCCGTTCCGTTGGCCGGGAGCAGCTGGGGGAAGTTCTGTCCGGCGGCCGTCGCCGGGAACTTGGCCAGGTAGGAGATGAACGCCGACGGCGCGACCCGGTCGTCGAAGGACAGGCCACTGCCGTCGGCGAGGTAGACGCCTTCACTGGACCCGATGACGTCGCGGACGTGCTGG
Source organism: uncultured Gemmatimonadaceae bacterium (assembly GCA_964408595.1). Classification (GTDB taxonomy): domain Bacteria; phylum Gemmatimonadota; class Gemmatimonadetes; order Gemmatimonadales; family GWC2-71-9; genus CAVVWJ01. Next base: position 7,440 of record CAYPAE010000075.1, read on the forward strand.
GTGAGACGCTCGGGCGCCCCTTCCCGGCCTCCCGCCCATTGCAGCAGTAGCTCGGCTCCAAGATTGAGGCTCCGGCGGTTGATCTCGCTCGCGAGCGAATCGAGCGACGCCGAGGCGACCTCGGCCAGGATCTGCGGCTCGCCTTCGGGCGGCGCTCCGATGTAGGGCGCCCGGTTCCACGAGATTCCCGCGCGGGCGAGGGCCGAGCCCCACACCGCGTTCAAGACCGCCTTGGGATCGGACGCCACCGCCGTCAGCCGCCGCGATGAGGCGCGGACACCGATCGTCCCGCTCACGACCCAACCCCCGTCCTTCCGCCGACTGAGGCCGAGGCGCGATCTCCGGCCCGCCTTCGTGGTCGCGGTGACCGTGACGAGCGAGGTGATGCCTTGGGGGGCGGTCTCCACCAGACGGGCACGATGGCCGACCTTGGTTCCGGGGCGCACCGTGATCCAGACGATGTTCTCGTGCAGCGTGAGCGGGCCGACGGGCGGTGCGAACAGGCGACCCCGGTGGCGGTTCGACCACGCGGCGGGATAGGTCGCGTTCGCCGGACCGTTGGCGCTCTGAACCTGAAGGGGTCCGGTCAGCTTCCGGATGCCGCCGCTCGCCAACTGGAGCGCCAGATCGTACAAGGTCGGCCCGGAGCCCTGCGCGCGCTCGAGCGAGGGGTCGCCGTTGAGCTCCAGCGCCCAACTGCCCACCCAGGCGCCCGTCCCCGGATCCACCCCGCCGATTCCTACCACTCTGGTCGAGCGGCGCGCCGTTCCACCCAGCACGCT
>CAYPAE010000076.1:0-6392 GCA_964408595.1 uncultured Gemmatimonadaceae bacterium
GCGTGAGTTCGGAGGCACGAGTGCATGAGCGAGCCGATCCCTCGCTCCGCTCGGGATGACACAGGGCCCGCTCGGGATGACGAACCGGCTCACGCCCGTGTCCCCACGTGCAGCGCCGTCACGCCGCCCAGAAACAGCTCGTACCTCACATCCGTGAACCCCTCGCGCTCCAGGCGCCGCGCCAGCTCCGGGGGACCGGGAAACGCCTGGGTGGACTCTGGAAGCCAGGTATACGCGGTCGTATGCTTGGAAATCACCCGGCCGATCCAGGGCAGCACGCGGCGAAAGTAGAACTGGTACACCCGCCGGAGGCGAGGGTTCGGGGGCAGGGTCATCTCCAGGATCACCAGGCGCGCGCCGGGCTTGAGCACCCGCGCCGCCTCGGCCAGTCCGGCGTCAAGATCCATCAGGTTCCTCACCCCCCATCCAACCATCGCGCCGTCGAAGGCGCGGTCCGGAAACGGCAGCGACAGGGCATCGGCGTTCACCGGCGTGAGCCGGGGCGACTTTCGGCGGCCCAGGCGGAGCATCCGCTGGACGAAGTCGGCGCCCACGATCCGGCCCCGGAACCCGGGCTGTCGCGCGAGCGTGGCCCCGAAGTCCAGCGTACCGGCGCAGAGATCCAAGTACATTCCCTCCGGCGCCCGCTCCCACCCCAATCGCCGAACCGCGTACCGCCGCCATCGCTGGTCCAGCCGGAGGCTGATGATGCGATTGAGCCGGTCGTACGTGGGCGCGATGGCGGTGAACATCTCGCGGACGTAGGCCCGCTTCTCGGGGCCGCCCGAAACGGGTAACTCACGATCCGAGGCTAACATAGGCGCACAATGTAGTCCCGCCGCAGGAGCCTTGGCAAGCCGGACGAGCGATGCCTGAGGGGCCGGAATGGCCCCGGCTCACCGATCAGGAGGTCGTGCTTCTCGCCCGCAGCGGGCGGGAGGCGGCGTACCGCGAGCTGGTCCGCCGGTACGAGCGGCCGGTGTTCGCCTTGCTCTACCGGATGGTGCGCGACCGCGAGCTCGCCGAGGATCTGGCGCAGGAGACCTTCGTCAAGGCGCTCAACGCGATCGACTCCTATCGGCCGGAGTTCAAGTTTTCCTCCTGGATATTCAAGATCGCCAACAACGCGGCCATCGATCACCTGCGCCGCCGCGAGCTCGACACACTTTCGCTCGACGGATCTCCTCATGCGGAGACCCCCGAGGCGATGCAGGCCACGGCGCTCCAGATCGGGGCCAGGCAGGAGTCTCCGCTGGACACGGTCGAGGCGAGAGAGCTGGGCGGAGCGATCGAGGCCGCGATCGGGAGGCTCAGACCCGAGTACCGCTCGTGCATCCTCCTGCGCCACGTGGAGGGGCGGGCCTATGAGGAAATCGCCGAGATCCTCGATCTCCCGCTGGGTACCGTGAAGACCTATATCCACCGAGCCCGCAACGAGCTGCGGCTCGCGCTCGCGCACCTGAGAGAATGAAACCTTCGCCAAACCCCGATCGTAGGAGGGTCCACTTATGACCCAGGCTCCCGGCCCCCACCTCTCGCCGGACGACGTCGAGAACTGGCTCAGCGGCACCCTCGGCGCCGAACGCACCCGACACCTCGACCTGTGCCCGGAGTGTTTCGACCGCGCGCAGGTTGAGCGCGAGATCGTCGAGCAGCTCTCCGCGCTATCGCTGCTGGGGCCCTCGGCCGGATTCACCGATCGAGTGATGGCGTCGGTCACCGTCTCGGATCCTTTCGCGCTCCGCTCGCTCCAGACCGTACGGCAGCGGATCTTCGCCACCCGGCGGTCGATGGCGATCGCGGCGAGCCTCGCGCTCGCGGTGGTCGGCTCGATGGCCGCGAGCATCGGGTGGACCATGGCCAACCAGGACGCCCTCGCCTCGGTCGGAAACTGGGTCCTGGCGCAGGGGACGCAGGCCGGATGGCTCGCGCTCCGAGGGCTCGCCTCCAACTTCATCGAACAGCCGTGGTACGAGAGTGCGCGGACACTCGCGGGTCACCCCGGCCGTCTGGCCGCCGCCGTCGGTGTGGCGTCGCTGGCCTACCTGAGCGGGGTCATCGCGCTGCGTCGCCTGCTGGCTCTACCGACCCAGCAGGTGGCCCATGTGGGTTAGCGGCGGGGCGGCGGGGCAGCGGGGCGGCGGGGCCGCGCGGCACATGATGGCGACCGTGCGGGTGGCCACCCTCCTGGTCCTCACGGCGGCCCTGCCAAGCATCGCGCATGCCGAGCCGCGGTCGGTGCCGACCGGCGCCGCGGCAGTCGAGCTGGTGAGGAACTTCTGGGACCTGCTCGCGAGCCAGCAGGGCGAGGACCGGCAAGCCCGCCCGCAGCCGCAGGCCATTCCCGCCGCGCCCGAAGGCACTCCCCCGGTGGATTTGAGCGACCTGTCCCGCCCCACCGAAATGGAAAGCAAGCTCAAGAACGCTCTCGCAGCCAAGGACGGAGCCATCCGGGTGACGGTGCCCGGCGGCACCGCCCGCCTGGGGGACTTCATCGTCGGCTCGGCCGAATCGGTCGAAGGCAATCTGCTCGTGGTCCAGGGCGACGCCGACGTTTACGGCCGGCTGCACGGCAACCTGGTGACGGTGGACGGCGACGTCATCGTGCATCCGGGCGCCCTGGTGTCGGGCGACATCCTGGCCCTCGGCGGCGACGTGCGGAACATGGAGGGCGAGATCGGGGGCGAGATCCGCACCCTCCGGTCCACCACGATCTTCGCGCCCGCCACTCACGCCGCCGAGGCCCCGCAGGCCGGCGCGCTGGCGACCGTCGGCCGGCGGCTCGCGGGTGTCCTCGGCGTGTTCCTCACGCTCGCCGCACTCGGCTTCGGCCTCGTGATCTTCGGCCGGCCGAACCTCGAAGTGGTTTCGGATACCGTCTCGCATTCCTTCGGCCGTGCCTTCGTGACCGGGCTCCTGGGTCAGATCCTCGTCGTTCCCACCTTCGGCATGCTGATCGTCGGGCTCATTCTGAGCGTCGCCGGCATCCTGCTCCTTCCATTCGCCGTCGCGGTGTACGCCCTGCTCGTGGTGGTCGGGGCACTGGGAGGGTTTCTCGCGGTCGCTCACGCGATGGGAGAGACCTACACCCGGCGCCGCATGGCGATGGGGGCGGTGATCGGCTCGCCGAACAGCTATCGCTATCTCCTGGTCGGACTCGGCGCGCTGGCCGCGCTCTGGCTGGCGTGGTCGGTGTTCGGCTGGGTGCCGGTCGCCGGTGACCTCATCCGCGGAGCCGCGTTCCTGGTCACCTGGCTCCTCGCCACCGCAGGCTTCGGCGCCGCGCTGCTCAGCCGGGCCGGGATCCGGGAGAACTTCGCCGGCCGGCTCATTCCGCCCGAGGCGCTCACCGACGAGTACCTCTGGGCCACCCCGCAGTTCGGAGTCACCGCGGCGCGGCGACCCGGCGGCCGGACACCCACGCGGGGGCTCTGATGCTCCGCGTCATGATTGCGGTGCTCGCACTCTCGCTCGGTGCCGGGAGCGCGTCCGCCCAGAGCATCCGGGCGTTCACCACCTTCCGGCAACTCCACGGCGAGACGCGATTGCGGGCCGATCTCGACTACCGCGCGGGCGGGCTTCGAGTCGCGCCCGGTAGACCCACCGAGCTCTACCGGATGGACGCCTCGTACGACGAGGATCGCTACCTCCCCACCAGCGACTTCAACGCGGCCAGGGGCGCGGTCTCCCTCGGCCTCCAGCCCGCCGGCAAAGGCGGGCTTCGCGTCGTCTCCAGGCGGCAGCTCCGCCAGGACGCGAACGTGGCCTTCTCGCCGGCGGTGGATCTCGATCTCGACATCACCCTCGGCGCGGTGAACGCCGATCTGGAGCTGGGCGGGCTCAGCCTGTCTGAGCTCACCCTGCAGGCGGGTGCGAGCCAGGCCGTGATCCGGTTCTCCCAGCCGAACCGGTCGCGTTGCCGCTCGGCCGAGATAACGGCGGGCGCCGCCGAGGTGACGATGCTCGGCCTGGGCAACAGCCGATGCGACCGGATCGACTTCGAGGGCGGAATGGGCAAGGTCACGCTCGATTTCGACGGAGCGTGGACCTCGAGCTCGCAGGCGACCGTCAGGATGGCGCTGGGTGAGCTCACCCTCCGCCTGCCCCGGCGGCTCGGCGTGCGGCTCACCCTCGACCGGTTCCTCGCGAGTTTCGACCCGGCCGGCCTTGTCCCCGCCGGCAACGGCTTCCAGTCTCCCGGTTACGATCGCGCCGAGCGACGCCTCGACATCGACGTGGTCAGCGCAGTCGGCGGGGTGAAGATAGAGTGGACGGACCGGAAAGCGGATTAGGTTGCTGACATGTCCCCCCTCGAGACCCTGGGCTTCGCCCTCGGCACCTCGTTCGCCTCCGGCCTCAATCTGTACGCCACGGTCGCCGCCGCCGGACTATTCCAGCGCTTCGGCATCGTCACGCTACCCGAGCCGCTTCAGATCCTCGCCAATCCGGTCGTGCTCGGCGTCGCCCTCACGCTCTTTCTCGTCGAGTTCATCGCCGACAAGATCCCCTACGTGGACAGCGCCTGGGACGCGCTCCACACCTTCATCCGTCCGCCCGCGGCGGCGCTGCTCTCGTACAGCGCGTTCGCGGGCGAGGGCGTGCCGGAGGAGTGGAAGCTCGCGGCCGCCCTTCTCGCGGGGAGCGTGGCGCTCACATCGCACGGCGCGAAGGCGAGCACCCGTGCCGCCGCGAACGCGAGCCCGGAGCCGGTCAGCAACTGGACGCTGAGCCTGCTGGAGGATGGCCTCGCGGTGTTCCTCGCCTGGATGGCGGCGGAACATCCGCTGCTCACCGCGGCGATCGTGGTCGTGCTGGTGATCGTGGCGGTGTTCGTAATCTGGAAGCTCTACGGCTACCTGAAGCTGGCACTCTCGAAGCTCAAGCGAAGTCCTAGCCCAGCCGGGCCCTGACCCTCCCACCGACACCCATCCCCAGCCGGCGGGCGGCGGATCCGTCGCGCACCGCGATCTCGACCTGTCCGCCGGATCCTACGTAGGCCACCAGGCCGCCGGGCGGCACGTCGCCGAACGTGCGGCGCAGCGGGCCCAGCTCCAGACTCTCCACCTCGACCGTGGCGTAGGACGGCACCAGATCGGGCGTCAGGTTCGTCACCAGGGTGCCGAAGCGGTCCACGTACACCACCTGCCCCACGACCGACTTCCCTTCGTAGTGCGGCTCGGCGTAGACCAGGCGCGCGGGCATCCCGGCCAAGGGCTCGCCCAGCCTGGCGAGCGTCGCGCCCGCGGCCAGCGCCGCCGCCGCGGGCGCGAAGAGATCGCGCCCGTGGAAAGTCGCGGACGCGCCGTCCGGCGTCGGCAGCGATACGATCTGAACCTCCGCGTCGCGCAGCACGAAGGTGAAGAGCCCGTTGTCCGGCCCGACGAAGTAGTGTCCGTGCGCGGCGAATGCGAGCGCGGCGCGGTCGGTGCCCACTCCGGGATCCACCACGGCGAGGTGGACCGTCCCCACCGGGAAGCGATGCCAGACGCGTCCCAGCAGGTACGCGCCGGCACACACGTCTCCCGGCGGCACCGAATGGGTGATGTCCACCAGCGCGGCGCCCGGGACGGCACTCAGCAGGACCCCCCTCATCTCGGCGACATAGGAGTCCGCGGTCCCGAAGTCGGTGAGGAGCGTGATCAGGCGCATGGTCCGCAAAGTATAGCCGCCATTCAGGGCGCCCTCGAGAGCGTCAGCTTCGAATCGCAGGCGGGCGGCGAAAAAGTTCGACGGCTGCTGTTGGATGGCGGCGACGACGAGTAGGCCGTGCAGATACTGGATACGGCGCGCGTCCTCGAAGGCGCGCGGGCGTGACGTCCGTCAGCCGCGCATGATCGGCAACGCGGCCGAGCGACCCGCGGTCTTGCGCTGGAGTTGGTCGGCGACGCTCTGCAGCTCGGCGGCGGCCGCACTTTCCGGCTCGGCCACCAGGATCGGGCGCCCGCCATCGGCCAGCTCGGCGAGACGGGGCTGGAGCGGAATGCTTCCCAGGAGATCCACGCCGAGCTCGTCGGCGAGCCGGCGTCCGCCGCCGGAGGAGAAGAGGTCGAAGCGGCGGCCGCTCTCCGGATCCACGAAGCCGCTCATGTTCTCGACGATGCCGAGGACCGGCACGCCGACCTTCTCGAACATCCGGGCGCCACGGAGCGCGTCGCCGACCGCCATCTCCTGCGGGGTGGTGACGATCAGCGCGCCGGAGACGTGGGTGGCCTGAACCAGGGAGAGCTGCGCGTCGCCGGTGCCCGGGGGCAGGTCCACCAGGAAGTAGTCGAGCGGACCCCAGTCCACGTCGCGCAGGAACTGCGTCACGATCTTCATGATGATCGGGCCGCGCCAGATCGCCGGCGCGTCGCGCTCCACCAGAAAGCCCAGCGACATCAGCTTCACGCCAT
>CAYPAE010000076.1:6492-8157 GCA_964408595.1 uncultured Gemmatimonadaceae bacterium
ATCTTGACCGCATCGCGGCGGACGCCCTCGATCTCCTGCACGGCGGCGCGCGCCTGGCGCACCAGCGTGGCGGGGTCCTCGGGCGCCAGCAGGAAGGTGAAGCTGACCGCGCCGTCCGGGCTCACCGCCAGGTCGCGGATCATGCCGGCCGAAAGAAGATCGTTCTCGAGACGGGGATTCTGGATGCGGGCGAGAGCGGCGGCAACCCTGGCTTCCAGCGGCTCCGCCATCAAACCGCCTCCACGTGCTTCACCTCGGGCACCATCTCCCGCAGGCGCGCTTCGATGCCCTGGCGCAGCGTCACCGAGGACGCCGCGCAGCCGTGACAGGTCCCACCGAGGCGGAGGAGAAGCACCCCTTCGCCCTCATCGAAGTCCACCACCTCGACATGGCCGCGGTGGGACGTGATGTAAGGCCGCAGGGTGTCCAGCGTGCGCTCGATGCGATCAATCGTGTCCATACGCCACCGTATGGCGAATTCCTACTAGCATAGTCGGGAATATAGGCCCCCCCGAGGGAGGGTCAACCGCGCCCCGAGTCGGGTCCGCCGTTGCCGCCAAGGTAGTCCCGCGCGGCCGCGAGGACAGTGGCCTGCACCTCGGCAAGCGAGCCCATGAGCGCGAGCCCCGCCGCCTTGGTGTGGCCGCCGCCGCCGAACCGTTTGGCGAAGGCGGCGACGTCCACCGGGCCGACGGAGCGGAGGGAGACCTTGATGCGCCCCTGGCTCACCTCGCGGAAGAGGAGCGCCATGCGCACCCCTTCGATCGAGCGGGGAAACTCGACGACACCGTCGAGGTCGTCGGAGGAGACGCCGTGCCGCTCGATCGCGCCGGGCGGCACGGTGACCCAGGCCAGCCCAAGGTCCGGCTCGACCACCAGCGTCTGCAGCGCTTCGGCGAAGAGACGCGGACGGCCCTCGGGCGCGCGGGCGTACACCTCGAGGTAGATCTCCTCGGGATCCACCCCCGTCTCCAGCAGCTCGGCCGCGACCCTGAGGGTGCGGGGCCGGGTGTTGCTGAAGCGGAAGCCGCCGGTGTCGGTGAGGATGGCGACGTAGAGCCCGCGCGCCGCGGCCTGATCCATCGGCCAGCCGTTGGCGACCGCGATCTCGAAGACCAGTTCACCGGTCGCCGCAGCGTCGGAGTCGAGGTAGCGGGGCCCCTCGGGAAGCGCGCCGACGCCGACGTGGTGGTCGATGCATGCGACGGGCACCCCGCGCGAGCGAACGGTCTCGCCCAACATGCCGAGCCGGCCGAGGTCGGCGATGTCGAGCACGACGATGCGGTCGGCGCGCCTCAGTTCCTTGATCGCCTCGCCGGTCTTGTCCACCCCCGGAAGGTCCTCCAGCAGGAAGTCGAACCGGGGCGGCGTCGGGGTCGGGTTCGTGATCATGACCTCCACGCCGCGCGCCTTCAGCAGGTGGGCCAGGCCGGCCTCGCTGCCCAGGCCGTCGCCGTCCGGATTGACGTGGGTGGTGAGACACACCCGCTGTCCGGGATGGAACGTGGCGGCGAACGCCCGGGCCGCTTCGAGCCGGTGGGGCGACAGAGAGAACGGCATTCGCGCAAAATGGGTGGGGGAGCGGTGCGATGGTAGGGCGGAACGGCGGAACGGCGGAACGGCGGAACGGAAAGCGAGGGTGAGGGTAAGGAAGGGCGACGCTCA
>CAYPAE010000077.1:0-8150 GCA_964408595.1 uncultured Gemmatimonadaceae bacterium
GGTCTCCACTACCTACAAACCCCAGCCGCCGGTCGCCGGCGGAGGATGCGATGGTCGCCACCTGGCGTTTCGCGCTGCTGCCGCTCGTGCTAGCGGCCGCGCCGCTTCGGGCCCAGTCGGAGGCCCAGCTCAAGCAGTACTTCGAAGGGAAGCGGGTCACCCTCAAGATCGCGATGCCGGGGACCGAGGAGGGCGTGGACATTTGTCCCGGTACCGACCGGACGCTCGACTATCCGCGCTACGCCGACCGGCTCAAGGATCACGGCACGGCCATCCGGGCGGGTGACGACGCGATGATCACCAAGATCCGGGTCAAGTCGAAGCACATCGAGTTCCAGCTCGATGGCGGCGGCTACGGCACGATGAGCGACGAGACCTCGACCTCGGTATCCGTGGAGTCCGCCCCCAAGAGCAAGCGGGAGAAGAACCTCGAGGCGGAGCTCGAGCGGGAGAAGGACCCGGTCAAGCGGCGGGAGATGAAGGAGGAGCTGGACGATCTCGAGAACGCCCGCGAGCGGGAGGACGCCCGCAACCGTGCCGAGGTGGCCGATGCCGAGGAGCAGAAGAAGCAGAACCTCCGGCAGCGGCGCTTCGAGGGCGGCTCACGGTTCAACGTCCGCTATCGCGACCTTCTGCCCGACGTGGTGCTCACCCCCAAGGGGCTGGAGGGGGCCCTCGCCGAGTATGTCACCTTCCCATCGCTGCCGGTCAACACCTTTGCACCGACCGGGGGTGACCCTCGCGCCAAGCGCGACGATCTCGGCGCGGCGCCGGTGCCGGGGACCGGACTGCCCCGAAAAGGAATGACGCCGAAGGAGGTCGAGGAGCTTCTCGGTGCGCCGGTACAGACCGCCGAGCGCCCGGAGGGGAAGCTCCGCGTCGTCACCCGCACCTACCGCTTCGGCGACGGCCAGGTGACCGCGGAATTCGTGGAGGACGTCCTGTTCCGGTATTCGGTGACGTCGAACTGAGGCCATGCTGTCATGAAGCTGCTGGCGTTCGCGGCGTCGCTGCGGAGCGGGTCGTGGAACCGGAAGCTCATCGCGGCGGCGGTCGAGATCGCCACCCAGTCAGGGGTAGAAGTGGACCTCGCGGACTTCCATGAGTTCCACATGCCGATCTACGACGCCGATGTCCAGCGCTCCGAGGGGATCCCGCCCGGGGCCCAGGAGATGGGCCGCAGGGTCACCGCCGCCGCCGGCCTCATGATCGCGTCGCCGGAATACAACTTCTCGCTTCCGGGCACGCTCAAGAACGCGATCGACTGGGTCTCCCGGCTCAAGCCGATGCCGCTCAGAGGCAAGACCGGGCTTCTGCTATCCGCGTCGAACGGCCAGGTGGGCGGAATCCGGGGGTTGTGGCAGCTGCGGATTCCCCTCGAAGGGCTCGGCGTGACGCTTCACCCCGACATGTACACGCTGCCGTGGGCCGACAAACAGTTCGACGACCAGGGCGGCCTCAAGGAGCCGGAGCGGCAGGAGCGGCTGGTGAAGATGGTGAACGCGTATCTGGAGATGGCCCGGAAACTGGCGGAATAGTCACCGGGATCGAGACCGAGCCGAACCCCGCGCCGGGCCGATCGGCGTAGCGAAGGTCCACGATGTGGACCACGAAGTCGCCGCCGCCCGCCGGCTCCACCTGAAAGGCGGGGAACCGGGCCCAGCCGAGAAACCGTCGCCCCACGGTCGTCGCGGCGGCCGCCTGGACGGCTGAATGGTCGGTCCGGCCCTTGGGGAATACCCGGACCGATGCCGGGTCCACGTGACGGCCGTCCAGCCAGCGGAATCCCGCGGTCCGATAGACCTCCTCCTGCTCCACCACCACGCTGCGGACGAACGGATTCACCGGAAGCGGTGAGACCATCAGCCGGGTCACCGGCTCGCCCGAGATCGCGGCGATCTCGGGGCCCGCGATGCGCCTGGCCGCGAGCGCGGACGCCGCCATCGCCGCGACATAGGCGAACGAGATCCAGAGCGCGATCCGCGCCGGCCGGGTGCTCCCGTGCCGGGGCCGGCTCAGGATCACACCGAGGCCCAGCGCGAGCCAGAGCCACGGGTCCACGATGAAGAGCGTGTCGCCGTAGAACCACCGCCCGCTGAACGGCATGAGCCATCGCATGCCGTAGGTGTTGATCGTGTCGAGGATCGGATGCGAGAGAATGGCGACCGACGAGAGGAGGAACAGCTGGCCGGGAACCAGGCCCGACGGCAGCGACGCGCGGCGCACCCGGCGGATCCCGCGGTCGAGCATGATCATGGCGCCGGTGAGCAGGAACGGCCACAGCACCAGCGCCAGGATGCCATGGGTCCAGCCGCGACGGAAGGCGAGGTCCGCGGCCGGCCCCCAGAAGTACGCCAGGACGTCTACGTCCGGGAGGTTCACCCCGATCAGCAGCGTCGTCGTGCCGAGTGCGGTCCGCTGGGCCAGCCCGCTCCGGGCGAGCCCGGCGCCGACCAGCGTGTGGCAGACCGGATCTATGCCAGCCTCGCGTCGAGCTCGAACGGCACGTTGCCCTTGAGCGCCTGGGAGACCGGGCAGCCCTCCTTCGCCGCCTCCGCCGCCTTGGCGAACGCCGCCTGATCCATTCCCGGAACCTCACCACGCACCTCGAGCCGCATGCGGGTGATCTTGAACCCGTCCCCGACCTTGTCGATGGTGGCGGATGCTGTGGTCGTGATCCGCGTGGGTGGGGTGCCCGCCTTCTCCAGGCCGCCGCTGAGCGCCATGCTGAGACAGGAGGCGTGCGCCGCGGCGATCAGCTCCTCGGGGTTAGTGCCTTTCGCGCCCTCGAAGCGGGTCGGAAAGGAATAGCTGCCCTGGATCACCCCGGACTTGCCGTTGAACTGTCCGCGGCCGGTGCGAAGCCCGCCCTCCCACACCGCGGTGGCGCTGCTGGTGGTCATGGAATCTCCTTGTCACAGCCGAGACAGAAAGCCGAGCGCCAGGCGGAACGGGCTGGTGTCGTTCACGAAGGTCCAGCGGAACTCGATGAAGCCCTTGGTCCGCTGGCCCGGCGGTGCGGTGCTCAGACCGAAAAAGAGATTGTAGCCGGTTTCGGTGTCCGAGTCATCCGGGTGCACGAGGGCGATCCCGCCTCCCCCGTAGAGACCGCCGCCTTCGCCGAAGCGGATCGCGGCGTCGCCGTTGAGCTGCCAGCCCATCCCTTCGTCGCGGGGGAAAAACAGATCGCCGCTCGGGCGGAGCTCCAGATTGCGTCCCACCGGAGCGGCGAGCTGCGCGCCGATGCTCCACGCCTTGTTCCCGAAATCCCGGCCGACGCGGGGACCAGCCTGGAGCGGGCCGCTGAAGACGCCGCTGGCGCGGCGCTGGGCCTCGGCAGCACCGGGAAGCAGCAACGCCGCGGCCAGGAGCAGAAGCGGCCAGCCGCCGCTCACGACGCGCCGAGCGGCTTCCCGTCCGCGTCGATGAACTTGATCTCCCCCAGGTTCAATTCCCGGACCCCGGCCTCGATCTTCGATCGGTCTCCGACGACGACCCAGACCAGCTGGTCGGGATGGATCACCGCCTTCGCCGCCGCGCCGACCGAGGCCACCGTCTGCGACCGCACCTTGTCGCCGTAGGTGTCGTAATAGCGGTCCTCCAGGCCGAAGGTGACGATGTCCGAGAGGGTGCCGGAGATGGCGCTCATCGTCTCCCAGGTGCCGGGCAGCGTGAGGGTGAGCTCCGATTTGGCGCGGGCGAGCTCCTCGGCGGTGGCCGGCCGGTCGGTCAGGATGCCGCGCAGCTCCTTCTGGAGCTCGACCAGCGCTTCCTTGGTCTTGTCGGTCTGGACCGGCGCGTAGGTCACGAACGGCCGCTGCCCCTTCGCGTCCCGGAAGAAGGTGAAGGCGCCGTACGACCAGTGCTTGCCCTCTCGGAGGTTCATGTTGATCCGGGCCAGGAACGAGCCGCCGAGCACCAGGTTCATCGCTTCGATCGCGGGCTCGTCGGGATTCGCCTTCGGCGGCGCGACATTGCCGACCAGGATCAGCGACTGGGTGGCTTCCGGGCGGTCGAGCAGGTACACGGTCGAGCGTGGCTGCTGCTCGACCGTGCCGATGTTCTTGACCGGCACTTCGCCTTTGGCCCACCCCGCGAAGGCCCGCTCCAGCTTGGGACGGATCTCGGCCATCGTGGTGGCGCCGACCACGATCAGCGTCGCGTTGTTGGGCCTGAACCAGGTGCGGTGGAACTTGATCAGGTCGTCGCGCGTGATCCTGGCGGTGGACTCTTCGGTGCCGGAGCCGGTCCAGGGATTGGCATACGCATGGCCGGAGCCGTAGAGCAGGCCGGGGAAGACGCGGAGCGCCATGCCGACCGGGTCCGCTTTCTCTTGCTGGATCTGCGCGCGCCGCTGCCGCTTGAGCCGCTCGAAGTCGGTCCGGGGAAACGACGGATTGAGCACGACGTCGGCGTAGACCGCGAGCGACGCGTCGAGCTTGTCCTTCAGCGTCTCCAGCGTCACTCGCGACATGTCGAGCCCCGAGCCGACCCGGAGGTTCGCACCGAGCGTGGCGAGCTCGTCGCTGATACCGATCGAGCTGCGCGTCTTGGTTCCTTCGTCCAGCATCGCCATCGCAAGCCCCGCGGTGCCGGGGATGCCGAACTGGTCGGCCGCGTACCCGGCATCGAGCAGCAGATCGAAGCGCACCTGCGGGATCGCCGTGGCCCGCGCGAGCACGATCTCCAGCCCGTTGGAGAGGGTGGCGCGCTCGAACTGGGGAAACTTGGCGTCGGGTGGAGTGCCGCTCTCGGGGAGCTTCGAGCGATCCACCCCCGAGGCGGCGACCTGGTACTCACCGTAGGGGAGGACCTCGAGGGTATAGTCGCCGTCGGAGAGCCAGCGATTCGCCACCGTGCGGATCTGCGCCGCGGTGGCGCCCGCCACCCGCTGCAGGCGCGTCTGGTAGAAGTCCGGCCGGCCGGCCCACACCTCGCCCTGGGCGAGCACGTCCGACTTGCCGCCGGACCCGCCGATCCGCTCGACGCCGCGCACGAAGTCGGCCCGGAACCCGGTCTTCACCCGCTGCAGCTCGGCCGGCGTGGGACCGCCGGCGAGGAGCCGTGCCAGCTCCTCGTTCACCGCGCGCTCGACCTTGGCCAGGTCGCCGCCGGGCCTGGCGGTGGCCTCGATCAAGAAGAGCCCGCCGATTTCCCGCAGGTCGCCGTAGGCGCTCACGCCGGTCGCGATCTGCTCGTCGTAGACCAGACGCTTGTAGAGCCGCGACGACTTGCCGGTGGAGAGCAGGTTGCCGATGAGGTAGAGCTGCTCGGCGTCGGCCGAGCCCCAGCCCGGCACGTTCCACACCTTGTAGACCCGGGACTGCGGCACTCGGTCGTACATGACGCCCCGCTGGCTTCCGGTCCGCTGGGCCACCCACTGCTCCTGCCGGGTGGTCGGCGGTCCGGCGGGGATGTCGCCGAAATACTTCTCGACCTTGGTCTTCACGTCGGCGGGATCGATGTCGCCGGCGACCACCAGCACCGCGTTCGCGGCACCGTAGTAGGTCCGGAACCACTCCTTCACGTCCTCCAGCTTCGCGGCGCCGAGGTCCTCCATCGAGCCGATCGTGCTCCAGGAGTACGGGTGGTTCGCCGGGTAGACCCGCGGATTGAGGAACTCCCACACCCGGCCGTACGGCTCGTTCTCCCGCTGGCGCTTCTCGTTCTGCACCACGCCGCGTTGCTCGTCCAGCTTCGCCTGGGTCACGGCGCCGAGGAGATGGCCCATCCGGTCCGACTCGAGCCAGAGCACCAGGTCGAGCGCGTTGGTGGGGACGTTCTGGAAGTAGTTGGTCCGGTCCTCGTTGGTGGTGCCGTTGAGGTCGGTCACCCCCACCTGTTGCAGCGGCCCGAAGAAGTCCTTGTCGTAGTTCTCGCTGCCGTTGAACATCAGGTGCTCGAACAGGTGGGCAAACCCGGTGCGCCCCGGCCGCTCGTTCTTCGAGCCGACGTGGTACCACACGTTGACCGCCACGATCGGGGCCTTGTGGTCCTGGTGGATGATGAGCGTGAGCCCGTTGGGGAGCACATGGCGCTCGAAGGGGATGTCGATGGATGCCGCTTGAGCGGCGAGGTCAGACGGGCAGGCGGGCAGCCGGGCGGCAGGCGCACCCAAGGCAAGTGTGACAGTCATGGCCAGCAGGCGGCAGCGCACGAACAGTACCTCGATGACGTGTTGGGAGAGGATGATCGCCGATTCGGCTAGGACGGGCGAGGGCCCGCGAAAGTGTCACTGCCCGCCGGCCCGCCGGCCCGCGAGCCCGCCCGCGGCCACCGGCGGCGCCAGGTTCTGCCCCAGCCAATACCGCCCGACCATCTGGATGGTCTCGTAGAAGTCCGAAAAATCTACCGGCTTCTGGACGCAGCTGTTGGCTCCGACCTGGTAGCACTGGGCCAGCTCGCGGGGCTCGCTCGCGGGGACCAGCATCACGACCGGCGCGGCGCCGGCGCGGGGGCTGGAGCGCAGCGCGCGCAGCACCTCGACGCCGTCCACCCGCGGGAGCTTGAGGTCGAGCAGCACGAGACGGGGAAGGGGAGCGCCGAGCCGGTGCCGGAAGGCGCCGCGGCCCAGCAGGTAGTCGAGCGCCTCCTCGCCGTCGCGGGCGACGCCGATCCGGCAGGTCGGGTCGAGGTCGCGCAGCGGCCGCAGCGTGAGCTCGACCTCGAGCGGATTGTCCTGCACCAGGAGGACGTCGGTCTCGTCAGGAAGCATGCCGCACGTCGGGGCCGCCGAAGGTGATGTAGAAGGTGGCACCCTCGTCCACCTCGGACTCGGCCCAGACCCGGCCGCCGTGCCGCTGGGCGATCCGCTGGACGAACGCCAGGCCCGCGCCATCGCCCTCGAACTCGTCCGAGCGGTGCAGGCGCTGGAAGAGGCCGAAGAGCTTCCCGGCGTACGCCATCTTGAAGCCGACGCCGTTGTCCTGCACCGCGATCCCGTCCTGGTCGTCGGCCCGCACCGGCCGGATCCGGATGCTGGGGCGAGCGCGGGTGCGGGTGAACTTCACCGCGTTGGACAGGAGATTCGCGACCGCGATCTTCGCCAGCGCCGGGTCGCAGTCGAGCATGGGAAGCGGCTCGACCACCCAGTCGATGAGCCGGTCCTCGGTCTCGGACTGGAGCAGGCTCACTTCATCCTCGACCAGGGTGGTGAAGTCCACTGGCCGGCGCAGCATGTCCTGCCGGCCGAGCCGGCTGAGCTGCACCAGGTCGTCGAGCATTCCCCCCATGCGCGAGGCGCCTTCGCCGATGCGGGAGGCGTAGTGCCGCACCGCCGGGTCGAGGCCGGGGCCGCCGTCCTGGAGCAGGAGCTCGGCGAATCCGCCGATGTGCCGGACCGGGGTGCGCAGGTCGTGGGAGACCGAGTAGAGCAGGGTTTCCAGCTCGGCGGTCGCCGAGCGCAGGGCGACGCCGCGCTCGGCCATCCGCCGCTCCAGCTCGGTGCTCTTCTGCGCCAGCTCGTCGCGCAGCCGGGCGTGCCGGATCGCGATCGCAAGCGGGGCCGCGACCTCGAGCGCGATGTCCCGATGCTCCGAGTCGAAGGCGCCCGCGGTGTCCGATGCGAGGCTCACCTCGCCGATGGCCTCGCCGTCCACCAGGAGCGGGACCGAGAGCACGCTGTGGAGACCGTCCTCCAGGAGCTGCCGGAAGAACGGCGGCGCCGCCTCCATCGAGGCGATGTCCTCGACGTAGCGCACCGTCCCGCGGCGGAGCACGTCGCCCGGGGAGAGGGTGTCGAGCGAGATCGGGGCGGTGGAGATCGGGTTGCCGCCGGCGTAGCCCGCAACGATCTGCGCCTGGCCCTTGGGAAAATCGAACAGGACGATCGAGCAGCGCTGGCAGGGCACCATCCGCCGGATCCGCCCCAGCGCGGCGCGCCCGATCTCCGCCGGCGAGCGGGCGGCGAGAATCGCCTGCCCCATGTCGTGGAGAATCGCGAGCCGCTCGGCGGAGCGGCGGAGGCGCTCTTCCGCCTGCTTCCGCTCGGTGATGTCGGTGACCATGCCGACGGTACCGACCAGTCCGCCGTCGCGGCTCACGATCGGGCTGGCCGACACCAGTCCCCACAGCTCGCCGCCGTCCCGCCGCAGGAAGCGGAGATCGCGGCTCTCGCCGCCCGACGCCGAGGGCCGGGCCAGCGTCCGCTG
>CAYPAE010000078.1:0-8042 GCA_964408595.1 uncultured Gemmatimonadaceae bacterium
GAGGGCGACCCGGGCGCCGACCGGGCGGTGTGGCGGCTCGATTGGAAGGCGGTGCACCGCTTCTTCCGGCTGCCGGAGCGCGCGCTCTTGATTCAGGATCTGGAGGGGGTCTTCGGACAGGAGCGCCCGTTCACGCCCTGGGCTCTCTTCGAGCCCAGGTCGCGAGAGCGGCAGTTCGCCTGCATGATCGAGCCGCCTTCGCTCGACGAGCGCATCGCCACTCAGGCGGCGACGTTCACGCTCTGCTCCGACAACCGGCAGCCGCTCGATCGGTTTCTCGAAGGGAACGGCCTGCGATCGGCCCTCACCCGCTTCGTGATTCCGGCGCGGGATGCCCGCCGACTGCGCGACCAGCTCGACCTGGTGAGCGTGGACGAGCGCCGGCTCTTTCCGGACCTGGACGGGCTGGCCGCCTACCTGCGGCGCTACTACTCCTGACTGCCTGGACCGGGCCTGCGTCCGGCGAGCCGGGCGGCCGCCCGTTGCTCCAGGTCGCCCACCCGGGTCAGCAGGTACTCGAAGTCGCCCCGCGGCGCGGCGATCCAGCTGAGGTTCACGAAATCATCGGCCACCCACGAGGCGGTGGTGGCGCGGTCGGAGATCTCAACCTCCCAGAGGGAGCCGTCCTCCAGCGCCAGGTACCGCCCATCTTCCTCCACGGCACGGACATAGAGGCCGACCGGCCGGGGGACCCGGCCGCAGAGCGCGTCGGAGTCGCAGGCCGCGACGGGGATCGCGGACTGGGCAGCCAGGGGAGCGGCGCCCAGCGGCAGGGCGAGGGCGAAGGCGATCGGCAGGTAGCGGGCGAACACGGTGTACCTCCTCGGTCGGGAACGTCCCGATAGAATACACCCAAAATTGCGACTCCGCCTCCTCAGCTGGCGGCACGGGGTTTCCGCCCCAGCCACGCCTCCCGGAGCGCCCGCTGCTCCGGGGTCGCGGCGGAATCGATCTCGAAGCGCACCGGCGTCCCGTCCGGAGCCTCCACCAGGCGGATGCCCATTTTCCCGTAGTACTCCGCGATCGGCAGCCGCTCCGATTCCCAGATGTAACGCGCGAAGAAGTCCCCGACCTCGGGGTAGGTCATCGCCACCAGGGTGTCCACCAGCGTCGCCTCGGGGAAGGCGCGCCGTTTCCCGTACTTGCGGGTGAGGTCCGCGATCAGGTCCTGAAGGCCGCGGGCCCCGCCCGACAGCTCCAGCAGCCGGATGTCCAGCAGCCCCGCCGTGAGCGCGCCACGCATGTAGATGTTGCCGTATTGCGCCTGCCCCGAGTCGCTATACGAAGTGAGCGCCAGCTCTCGAAGACTGTACGTCGAATCGAAGTTGGCCCGGTCGATCTGCATCTTCTGGATGACCTTCTTCAGGTACTCCTCGGGGCTCTTGAGCCCCGAGCGGAGCTGCATCGCGTGCGCCGCCCACTCCGTGGTGCCCTCGTAGAGCCAGAGATGCTGCGACGGCACCGGCGTCACGAAGTTGAAGTGCTCGATGATCTCGCTGTGGATGTTGAGCGGGGTCACGATGTGGAAGAACTCGTGTGCCGCGATGTCGGTGACGTAGCGGCCGAGCGAATCGGTGAATTCACCCTCCAGGAGGACGTACTCGGAGCTGATCGAATGTTCCCAGGCTCCGGCGGGCCGGTCCTCGAAGTGGTAGAGAAAGGTGTAGCGATCCACCGGCAGCTTGCCCAGGAACCGTCCAGCGGCCTGGAGCATCCCGTCCATCGCGCCAAGGAGCTGGGCCGACTTGATCCTGTCGGTCTTGGAGTAGGTGAAGATCTCCACCGGCACGCCGGTGACCCGGGTCCGCGCCTGGCTCAACCGCCCGAGCAGGATCGGGGAATCCACCAGATGGTCGTAGTCCTCCGCCCGGTACGCTCCTCCCCGGTCGCGCTCGAGTGCCGTGCCCACCTTCCAGCTCGCGGGGTACTTGATCCTGAGCCGGATCGGCCGCGCCTGCATCCCGGTGGGATACCCGATGACCGCGTGCGGGTTGATCAGCACGTGGTCCTGCTCGATCGAGGTGCCGCACATGAGGTAGACCTCGTGCCGGTCCACCTTCGTGTCCCACGTCTCGGCGATCGAGTAGCGGATCGTGCGTACCCGGGGCGCGTCGCCGAGCTTCCACTGGTTGACCGACACCTGCTCGACCGGCACCGCCTTGCCCGCCGCGTCGAACGCCTCGAAGCTCCGCACGAACCGGCCGATGTCCATGACCTGGTAGGTTCCCGGCGCGGTCGCGGCGAACTGGTAGACCGCGTTGTCGGGGGTGAGGCCGCCGACCCAGGCGGTGACCCTGAACTGGTCGTCGACGCGGTCGGTGACATCGATCGCGTAGCCGATGGGCGACTGTTGCGCCGCCGCACTTCCGGTGAGACCGAGGAGAAGGACCAGAGCCGCGGGGACGATTCGTGCCGGCATGGAGCATCCCGTCGAAGGGTGGCCAAGGAGACCGTTCCGCCTCATGGCGGCCGTGTCTAGGGAGACGGTCGGGGCGGCGCTCCAGTTTCATTCCTAGATTGGGACTTCCCGCCGTGGTCTTGTCACCCTGAGCGCAGCGAAGGGGGCGTAAGCTCGTCTCCGCCCCCTTCACTTCGTTCAGGGTGACATTCGCGCCCCCTCACCCGGCCGGCAGCCGGCCCTTGAGCTGCTCGGGACGGAACGGCCCCGGCTCGGCGATCAGCGCGCGGGCGGCATCCACCTGACCCCAGGTGTTCCACAGGAGCACGCCGCGTACCCGGCCGGCGTCGAGGTAGTAGATCACGCCCTCGCGGAACTCCTGCTTCCAGTCCGCCACGGTCTGGTGCCGGGCGCTCACGTCTCCGACCGCTTCGTACCCCAGATCGAAGAGATCGGAGTAGAACATCGGCAGGTGATCGTACCGGCGGCCGGCGCCCGCCATGTTCCGGCCCGCCATCCGGCCCATGCTGTTCGCGTTGTCCTCGTGCTCCACCCGAATGCGCTTGCCCAGCGCCGGGTTGAGGAAACTCGCCACGTCGCCGGCCGCGTAGATCTCGGGACGATTGGTTCGGAGATGCTCGTCCACCTCGATCCCGTCGCTCACTACCAGCCCCGCCTGGCGCGCGAGATCCACATTGGGCTCGATGCCCAGCCCCGCCACAACGGCATCGGTTGCGACCGGCTCGTCCTTCCCCGAGCGGACCTGGAACTTCCCGTCTCGCGATTCGACCCGGTCCACGCTTTTTCCGAGCTGCACCGTGACGCCCTTCTCCCGGTAGTACTTCACCAGCCATCGCGAGAGGTCGGGAGGGAAGACGCGGGCGCCGATGCCGTCCTCCTTCACGATCATGGTGACGTCCCGGTCCTGCATCCGGAGCGCGGCGGCGATCTCGGATCCGATGAACCCGCCGCCGACCACCACGAAACTCGCCCCACCATCGGCGAGACCACGCACCTTCCGGTAATCGTCGAGCGTGCGGAAGTAGACGACACCGTCGGGGGCGTCCTTGAATCGGCGAGTCTCGCCACCGGTCGCGAGGAGGAGCGTGCCGTACTCGTACACCGTGCCGCGATCGTCGGTGACCCGCCCCCCGTCCGGATCCACGCTCACGACCCGGCGGCCGAGGATCAGCTCGGCAGCGGCTTCCTCGGGCTTTCGCCAGATGCCGTCGAGCGGCTCACCCTTCCAGAGCCCCTTGGTGAGCGGCGGCCGATTGTAGGGAGGATGAGGCTCGGCACCCACGATCCCGATGGTGCCCTTGGCGTCCTCCTTCCGAATGCCGCGTGCGGCAGCGTCGGCCGACATGCCTCCGCCGACGATCAGGTAGTCGAAACGGCCCACATCCCCTCCTGGCGAATGGCGATGCTCTCGACGCATGGTAAGCGAACGGGCCTCCGATGAGGAGGCCCGCGAGGTGGCGGCGTCTCGCCGGCAGCCGAGACAGAAGACGGCTCTTGATCCGACCTGACCTTCGCGCGGTGCACGACGGCGCTTGGTCTAGAGCGACTTCAGATACTCGACGAGATCCCGCTCCTCCGCTGGGGTGAGTTTCAAACTGCGCGCGCGCTTGTAGTGCGCAACTACGTCATCGAGCGTAGTCGCACTGCCATCGTGGAAGTACGGCGGGTGCTGCCACAGGCCCCGCAACGGCGTCGTGCGGTATGCCTTATTTGCGGTGCGCGCCGCATACGCTCCGTCCACCCCGGTCTCCGTCGGGGAGTGCAGTGTTCCATCATTGTTATCGGTGCCGGTTCCGCCCACATGGCAGGCCGAGCAGGACCGGTTGAACACCGTGCGCCCTCGTTCCGCGGCGGCGACATCGAAGCTGCCCTCTGGAGGCGGAGGTGTCGGGAGACTATGCTGGTAACTCCGCAGGGCGGCGAGCACCGGCCCGACCATGTCGGGCGACTGCTTGATGTCGATTCCCAACCGTGGGTCCGAGAAGTTGCCGTGACCATGCATCTGGGTGACGGCCACATAGGCATTCCAATACGATATGGGCCCTTCGGCTGTGAAGGTCTCGTTCTTCACGTCGGCCAGGCCATACGCAGGAGGAAGCACCAACGGAGTGCTTTTCCCATCGAAGTTGTAGCGTGGGTCATACTTCCCGGCGCCCCACGAGCCGTAGACTGCCTTTTGCGCGGCTGTAACGGCTGGGGACAGCGCGATGATTGCTCCCACATTGAGCTCGCGGTTTGGCCATCCGTCCTTGCGCTGCCCGATCCCGGGGGCGAACGAATTGTCCACCGTCGAGTGGCAGAGCGCGCAGGTGATGCCGAGGCGGACGAGCGTATCCTTTCCGCCAACGGTGTTCACGGTGCCCTTGAGTCCCACAACCGCATTCAACTTGAGGAGAGTCACCGTGGTCGCGGGGCTCTCGAGGTCCACCTGGCCGGCCTTGATTGCTTGCGCGACATCGGGCGGGATCGCGTCGGCATCTACCTTCAATCCCACCGACAGCGCCGTCTTCGGGCTTACCGCCTTCTGAACGACCTCGTGCATCCTCGCCGTATCGGTCCAGAACTGCTCATCCCCGAAGGTCTCATAGCGAAAGATCCGCTGACCTTCGGCCAGCGTCTGGGGCGAGCGGTCCTCGTGGGTGGGGCCCGCTCCGGTGGGCGTGCGCCTTGGCTCGTCACGTGAGCCCTTGGAGCTGCACCCCGTCAGCGCCACCAGGAGAGCGCCCACTACAAGAGCGACTCGGCACCGGTTCCGGCCGAGCGGAGTTTCCTTCGATCCTGTCGAGAGTGGGTTACGCGAGGACATGGCAGACCCTCCACCATGGCGGTACAATGTTATCGCGGCGTCCTGGCTGCCGGGATGCAAACGATTCGGCAGACTAGAGTAGGATACATTTGAAAGAAAAGCAAGATGAATCAGGCAAATCTGTACTATCTGTCCGTGCAGTCCAGAATCGGGGAACCGTAGATGGGAAGACACCTGCCGCGTGGGGTGGAGGGAACCGGGGGAAGGATCATGGAACTCCTACGGCGGGGCCCGATGACGGTGGACGAACTTGCCGTTGCGCTTGACCTCACTCGAACCGCCGTGCGCGCTCAGCTGGCGGCGCTCCAGCACGACGACCTGGTCGAGCAACGCGGGGCCCGCCGCGGGACCAGCAAACCGGCGCGAACCTACGGCGTCACGATGCAGGCGGAGCTACTGTTCTCTCGGGCCTACATCCCAATCCTGAGGCAGCTGCTCCATGTGCTGGCACGCCGCACGTCGTCGGCTGAGTTCGATTCCATTATGCATGAGGTCGGTCGCGGCATGATGGCGGACCGTGCCTCGGCCCGTGGGTCGCTGCGGGAGCGCGTAGTCCGCGCGAGCTCGCTCCTGAACGAGCTCGGTGGCCTGTCGGAAGTCGAGGAGGAGGATGGACTGTACGTCATCAAGAGCCACGGCTGCCCGCTTGCGGCCGCGACGGCAGAGCATCCGGAGGCCTGCAACGCTTTGGAGAGCCTGCTAAACGAGTTCGTCGGCACCCGGGTGACGAAGTGCTGCGACCGGTACGACCGCGAGCGATGCTGTTTCGAGATCGAACGTGGCTCGGAGATACCGCCTGAGCTTCGACACTAAGAACACGATGACGGGCATGGACCGCCACCAGGCCTACTGCGCTCCCCCCCAGCAGGCATCCCGGATCTCTAGACCACAGGAAACCATCCCAAAAACCAGTGGGCCTCCCGAACAAAAGGTCGGTAACTCGCTGGAGGATTGAAGGCGCCGGTCGGAATCGAACCGACGAATCGAGGTTTTGCAGACCTCTGCCTTACCACTTGGCTACGGCGCCGCAGAGCCCTCAAAATAGCCCCGCGCCGTGAGGCCCAGCAAGCCGCGCCGTCGTGCTCAACGCCCTTGCCCATCCGCCCGATCGGGCGCAACTTCGCGGCGGATACTCAACCCGAGGGCAGAACATGGAAGGCACCATTCGGGAGGCCAGACTTCGGCCCCAGTACGCGTCCCTCTATCCTGCCCTCGCGCCGGGAACCTGGCAGGCGGCGACCGCCATCGGCCGCCAGCTCCTGCTGTGGCACCTGACCGCGCCCGCGCTGCCCGAGGGCGAGCGCCTGATGAGCGAAGAACACTTCGAGTTCCGCGGCGGCACCAGCCGCGACCAGTCGGAGGCCGGAGCGCGCACCCGCTCGGCCGATCGCTCTCGCGCTTGATTTGGCCAAGGCTCTCTCTTGTCACCCTGAACGCAGCGAAGGGGGCCATGCTCGAGATGGCCCCCTTCGCTGCGCTCAGGGTGACGGTGACCGGCCTACCGCGCCAGGGTCAGCTGCTCGGGGGCGGGCTGTGAGTTGAGGTAGGCGTTGGCATCGTGCACCATCGCCCCGTCCGGCAGGAACTCGTAGAGCGGCCCCAGATCCTGCCGGATCCGCTCCAGGTAGAACCTCGGGATCGCGTCCGTCTCCCGCTCGAAGAACGCCCGCAGCTCGCGGTCGGTGTCGAGCCGGCGGCGCATCTCGGTCTGGTACTTGATTCGGCCGAACCCCTCGGTGGATACCGCGCGGACCACGTTCATCCACTTGGGGATCATCGTCTGCGTCGCCCCGATCCGCCGGCCGATCGCCTTCCACGAGAACGAGTACCGGGTCACGTCCACCAGGTGGTCGTAGAACTCCGGCCAGCCGTAGTTCTTCGGCCGGACGTTCATCGCATGGTTGTTGTTGAGGAAGTGGAACGGGAAGGGAAGCACCCGGCCGGCGCGCTGGTACTCCAGATTGAGCGGCGCTGCCCGCCCAAACGCGGAGAGCAGCGAGTAAGCGGGGAACGCGCCGGGCGACAGATCGATGAACTTCTTGGTCAGCTCGAACGGCTCCGGCCCCATGTCGCCGTCGAGACCCATCACGAAATTGGTCTGGATGTACGGGATGTAGCGGAGAATCATGTTGACGTGCTCGGAGACCTGCTTGACCTTGTCCATCCCGGTGCGCCGGGTCTTGGACTTGTTGCCCAGGTCGTACCACGACTCGATCCCCGGCAGAATCGCCTGGAAGTTATTCGCCTTGAGCCGCTTGAGGTGGGGCTCCGAGAGCAGTGAGAGGCTGCTTTCGGCGATGTGCCGCATCGACCCCCTCGGCACCGCCTGCTCCACCGCCTCCATGTAGTCGTCGAAGCGGACGCCGAAGTTCGGGTCGTGCCACCCCACGATCGGGTTCTTCATCTTGGTGAGCAGAAAGGCCAGATCGGCCCGGAGCTGGGGGAAGCTCAGCGGCTGGTAGTCCACCGTCGAGTCGATGCAGAAGCTGCAGGTGTACGGACACCCGAGACTGCCGATCATCGGCACGATCTTGATCGTCGGGGCCTTCGCCAACGTGGGAGCCACGAACTTCCACCGCTCCTCCAGCGTCGGGAGCTCGGTGGGCTGGCGTGCGGCCACCAGGTGGCGGCCCAGCGGCCGGTGCGGGCCCGCGTCCCGCAGCACGTCGGCCACGATCTCACGGTCGGTGAAGCCGAGCACGTAGTCGAAGTACTTCCGCGCGTCCTCCGGGTAGCAGCGCGCGTGCGGACCCCCCAGCACCGTGACGGCTCCCCGCTTGCGGAACAGGCTGCTCAGCGCGTAGGCGAGCTGCGCCG
>CAYPAE010000079.1:0-3401 GCA_964408595.1 uncultured Gemmatimonadaceae bacterium
AGCAGCTCGTCGATGTTGGGCACCCGCCGCAGCGCGATCTGGCTGCCGGGCAGGAACGCGTCCACGCCCATCAGGTTCACGACCACGCCGCCCTTGATCTTCTTCACCAGGGTGCCTTCGACCGGCTGATCGCTCTCGTGGGCCACGCGGATCTTCTCCCAGACCCGCATGAAGTCGGCCTTCTTTTTCGAGAGGACGACCGCGCCTTCCTGGTCTTCCAGGTGCTCCAGGAAGACCTCGACCTCATCGCCTTCCTTGAGCGACTGGGGGTCCTTGAACTCGTCGAGGGGTACCGACCCCTCGGACTTGAAGCCGACATCGAGGATGACGGCATTCTCGGTGACGCGAAGGACCTTCGACTTGACGATCTCTCCTTCGACGATCTGCGACATCGTGCCCTCGTACATCGAGAGCATCTGCTCGTAATCTTCGTCGGAGTATGCTTCGTCGTAGAGGTCCTGCCGGACGCGGAGACCGCTGGGGGAGGCGAACTGATCGGTCGAGGGTTGAAGTTGATCGAGCATTCGGAACGTACCATCCTGGAGTTGTGCGCCGCGCCGGACTGGCCACGGGCTGGGGTGGCGGCTTGGCGGGCCGGAGTGCTCGCGAAGCAGCCCCGAAGGGTAACACGGCTACATGCCCAACGCAAGGTACCGCAAGCAGTTGGCGAAGGGAAAGCTCAGCGGGGACCGAAGATGGGGCGGGCCAGCTCCACGATGAAGCGCACCTGGTCGGGGAACGCCATGGTGGTGGTATCGAGGGGGACGGCGTCCGGGGCGGCCTTGAGCGGGGCGACGGGGCGAGTGGAGTCGGCCTGGTCCCGGGCCGCCAGGGCCGCGGCCTCCGCCTCCAGGCCGCCGGAGTCCACCGGGTTGCCCCGCTGGCCGATCCGGCGCCCGGCGCGGACCTCGGGCGTGGCGGTGAGGAAGATCTTGAGCTCCGCGTCGGGGAAGACCACGGTGCCGATGTCCCTTCCGTCCACCACCACGTCCCGCCCCGCGCGCACCATCGCCCGAAGCCGGGAGTTGATCCACTCCCGGATGGCGGGCACCGCCGAGACCGCGGAGACGCGAGCGGTCACCCCAGGACCGCGGATCTCCGCGTCCACCGGCTCTCCCTCGAGATAGGCGGCGAACCCGGCGCCGTCCGGCTGAAGCATGAGCCCCCGATCCTCCGCCGCGCGAAGGATCGCCTCCGGCCCGACCACCGCGAGCAGGTCTTCCCCTTCCCGCCCCCTGCGCGCCGCCTCCCGAATGCCCACCAGGGTCACCCCGCGATACAGCGATCCCGAATCGAGGTGCGCGAAGCCCAGCGCCTCGGCGACCGCTCGCGCGGTGGTCGACTTTCCCGAAGCGGAGGGACCGTCGATCGCGATCACGCCTCCCTTCACCGGGACCTCCCTGCCACGATCCGGCGCAACGTCTCCGGAAAACCCGGAAAGCTCACCGCGGCGCAGGCCATGTCGTCCATGGCGATCCGGGCTCTGGGCAGCGTGGCCAGCACGGCGAACGCCATGGCGACACGATGATCCGCCGCGGTGCGCACGCTGCCCCGCGGCGGGCTGTCGACTCCTTGGACATGGAGGTCGTCTCCCCGCACTTCCGCCTTCCCTCCGACCGTCCGGATGTTTTCGGCGATGAGCCCGAGCCGGTCGCTCTCCTTGACCCGAAGCTCTCCCACGTCGCGGAAGACCGTCTCGCCGGCCGCCCGGGAGGCGAGGACGGCCAGCATGGGGATCTCGTCGATGAGGCCGGGGATTTCGCCGGCGGTCACCTCCGTCGGGCGGAGCGCGGCCGGCCGCACGATGAGGTCCGCCACCGGCTCGCCGAAGCTGGTGTCGGTCGCCTCCACGGCGACCGGCGCGCCCATCCGTTCGAGCACCCGGAGAAAGCCGGTCCGCGTCGGGTTCACTCCCACGCGGGCGATCCGAAGCTCCCCCGCTTCGGCGAGGACCGCGGCGCCCACCAGGAACGCGGCTGAGGATGGATCACCCGGCACCTGGAGGTCGAACGGCGCGAGGCGCCCTCCGGGACGAAACTCGATCCAGCCGTCCCGCTCGCCGACTTGGTAGCCGAGCGCCCGGAGCATCCGCTCGGTGTGATCGCGGGACCGTCCGTTCGGCTCCAACAGATCCACCGCGGTTTCGCCGACCAGACCGGCGAGGAGGAGCGCGCTCTTGATCTGCGCGCTCGACACGGGCATCGCGTAGCGGATCGGCCGCAGCCTGCCACCTCGAACGGTGAGCGGCAGGCCGTCACCGCCGTGCTCCTCGAACCGGGCGCCCATCTCGGTAAGCGGCACGGTGACGCGACGCATCGGCCGGCGGCGCAGCGAGGCGTCGCCGGTAAGCGTGGCGGGGAAGCGATGGCCGGCAAGCAGCCCGAGCAGGAGTCGCGTCGTGGTGCCCGAGTTCCCGCAGTCGAGCGACCGGGCGGGCGGGCGGAAACGGCCGCGCCCTCTGATGGTGAGCACGTCGCCCTGGCGGAGCGGTGAGATCTCCGCTCCCAGTTGCCGCAGCACCCGAGCGCTGGACCTGGCGTCGAGCGAGGTGAGCGCACCCCCCACATGACTGACCCCTCGGCCCAGGGCTGCCAGAAGCAGTGCCCGGTGCGTGATGCTCTTGTCGCCCGGGGCACGAACGGTGCCGGCGACCTTCATCGGTCGAGGCCGCGACGGAACTCGCGGGCGGTCTCGAGATACCGCTCGAGCCCTTGCCGATCGCCCGCCTCGAGCAGGCGTCGCAACTCGGCCACCCCGCTCTCGACGCTGGAGAGGGCCTCGACGAGCGGGTCCCTGTTTTGCAGCAGGATGTCCAGCCACATCTCCGGGCTGCTCGCGGCGAGGCGGGTCGTGTCCCGCGCGCCGGTCCCGTACGACACCCCACCCAGCCGGCGGTCGGCCAGCGCCTTGGCCAAGGCGTACGCCACGGCCTGGGGAAGGTGGCTGGTCCAGGCCAGCTGCCGGTCGTGTGCCGCGGCATCTATGAGGATGGGGTGCGCCTCCAGGACCTCCTCCCAGAAGCGCATGACCCCGCGGGCGGCGCGGGATCCTTCGGGGGAAGCACTCTCGCAGACGTAGACTACGCACCCGCGGAGCCGGTCGGGCCGGGCCGCCCCGAAGCCGGAGTCGTGGGTACCCGCCAGGGGGTGGGAGCCGGCGAAGCGGTCGCCGATTCCGGAGCTAGCGGCTTGGGCCATGGCCGGCGCCTTGACGCTGCAGACGTCGGTCAAGGTGGCTCCGGGCTCAAGGGATCGAGCCAAACGGCCGATAAGATCGAGGGTGGGGCCGGGTGGGACAGCCAGGACGACCAGGTCCGCGCCCCGGGCCGCTTTGGCGGGCGTCTCGGCGATTTCGGAAACCGCGGAGGCTTTGAGCGCCGCCACGCCTTCGGCGCGCGAAGG
>CAYPAE010000079.1:3501-8023 GCA_964408595.1 uncultured Gemmatimonadaceae bacterium
CATGGCAATCGATTCTCAACGCGCTCCGCGCGCGCAACAGGTACCCTCCGACGACAGCTGGCTGGGTCCAGTGCTCGTCGGCGTCTGCTGCCAGTGATCGTGCTTACTGCACGGTACGGCGAGGCCGAGGAAAGGGCAGACCCGCCCCCTCGTCGCCGGGTCCGAGCGGTGATCAAGCGCGTAAGCTCCTGAGTTGAAGCGAGTTTCTCCAACTGGTAAGCGACCACCCGCCCTCCGCCCGAGGGCGGAAAACGGGCGAGTTGGCGTGGATTTTGCCCCCGGAGGGCAAATCGTGGCGAGAATTCTGGTGGTCGAGGACAGTCCCGACAACATGAAGCTGTTTCGCACCCTCCTGACCCTCAAAGGTCACGAGGTGACGGGACTGCCGGGGGGTGAGGGTCTCCTGGAGACGATCGCCCGGACGGAACCGGAGCTCGTCCTGATGGACATCCAGCTCCCGGGCAAAGACGGATTCGCGCTGTTGGCCGAGATCCGCAAGTCGCCGCACAGCGGTCTCCGGGTTCTGGCGCTCACCGCGCATGCCATGAGCGGCGACCGCGAGCGCGCGCTACAGGCCGGATTCGATGGCTACATCACCAAGCCGATCGACATCCGCAACTTTCCCGAAACCGTGAAACGTGCACTCGCGGGTGAGACGGTCTCGCATTGACCCCCCGGGAGCCCACTCAAGCGCACGGCATGGTAGCGATGACCAAAGAGACCGCTGGAACCGCACCAGTCCCGGGCGCCTCGCCGCAGAAGCAGGCGCTGCTCGAGGCGTTCGACGGCGTCCTGAAGAAGCAGGCCGAGGAGCGCGAGGCCCAGCAGCGGGAGGCCGAGGAACGCCGACTGAGCCGCAACCGGGTTCGTCCGACGGTCTGGGCCTCCGCCGTGCTCGTCCTCTTTCTCTGCGCCTATTTCTACGTCGAGCGGCCCGACTGGCTGTTCCCGGCCTCGACTCCACCCGAGTCGGTTGCGATCAAGGAGGCGAGCCTCCGCATCGGGATGGCGAACGTCGCTCAGCACGTCGAGCGGCACCGTCACCGGACCGGCAAGCTCCCCCGCACGCTCCTCGAAGCCGGCACTCAGGTCGAGGGAATCGCGTACCAGCCGCTCGACTCCGCCGGGTGGCGTCTCGTCGGCTCCCACGCCGGCCTGGAGCTCACCCTCACGTCGCAGGAGCCGTTGGTCCGGTTTCTCGGCCACAGCTTCGAAGTGATCACCCGGAGGTCGCCATGACGCGGCGGCGGGGCGGCTTCACCTTCGTCGAAATCCTGGTCGTGGTCATCGTGCTCTCGATTCTCGCGAGCCTGGCCGTGCTCAAGTACATCGATCTCAAGCACCGGGCCCTCTCGGCGAGCGCCACGGCGGATCTCCAGGCGGTTCGGCTCGCGGCGTACAGCGTGTGGTACGAGCACGGCGTGTGGCCCGGGGAAGTCGGGGCCGGCACGATACCGGCAGGGCTCCTGCCCTATCTGCCGGGCGGATTCTCCTTCTCCAAGTCGGAGTACACGCTGGACTGGGACAACTTCGTGCCTCCGGGCGGCGGGCCGACCGGCGCGATGCAGCTCGGCGTCGTCGTCACCTCGAGCAACGCGCGGCTGATGAAGGCACTGCAGAACAACCTCGGCACCAAGGCGCCATTCTTCGCGGTCGGCGGGAACCTCACCTTCGTGATCGTGGGACCCGACGGCAAGATATAGCCGTCATTTCGTCAGGGTCCTCCGCAGCGCCTCGAGCTCGGGCGGAGGGCCGGGATAGCGCGGGTCCATGCGCTCCAGGGTCTCGATCACCGTCCGAGCCACCAGCACGTCCCGGCCCCGCCGGTCGTCGGCCGGCACCACGTACCAGGGCGCGACCGCCGTGCTCGTCCGCGCCAGCATCTCCCGATACGCCTCGGTGTAGTCGTCCCACAGCTCCCGCTCCTTCAAGTCCCCCGCATTGAACTTCCAGTACTTCTCCGGATCCTCGAGGCGGGCCAGCAGGCGCTCCCGCTGCTCCCCCCGCGAGATGTGCAGCATGAACTTGAGGATCACCGTACCGTTCTCGACCAGAATCCGCTCGAAGAGATTGATCTGCTCGTAGCGGGGTCGCCAGACCGACTCGGGGGCGAGCCGGCGGACGCGCACGACGAGTACGTCCTCGTAGTGCGACCGGTTGAAGATCCCGAATGTCCCACGCGGCGGCGCCGCGTGGTGCACCCGCCAGAGGAAGTCGTGCCGCAACTCCAGCTCGGTCGGGACCTTGAAGCTCGTCGCGGCAACGCCGAGGGGATCGAGCGGCCCGAAGACCTTGCGAAGGGTGCCGTCCTTCCCCGACGCGTCGCGGCCCTGCAGCACCACGAGCAGTGCACGGGTTCCCTCTGCATGCAGTGCCCTCTGGAGCACGTCCATCCGGTCGGTGAGCGTGGCCAGCTCTTCCCGGAGTTCCGATTTCGGCTGGACTTCTCCGACGGGTAGCCGGGCGTCCTCGTCGCTGAGCGGGAGGACGGCGCCGGGAGCAACCGGCGAGAGGCGCATGCGGGCTCCATCTTTCACGAGTCGGGATCGGCGAGCAGCAGAGCGACCGGGAGGATGCTGAAGAGATCCGAGGCCCGCAACCCGCGATCCGACTCGGACTGGAGCGACCGGCCACTGAGAACGCAGGTCCATCGCGACGGCCACGCGGGCGGGAGCGGCAGGCGGGTGCCGTCCCAGATCGCGCGATCGGTGGGTGCCCCGCCGTTCAACGCGTGGCCGGCGAGGAGTCGGGGGACGACGGCCACGAGCCGCTCCGCCCCGTCCCCGCGGCCGAAGGCGATCACCCGGGCGGCGGATCGGCCGGTCGCCTCGAGGGAGGCGTAGGTGCGCGAGCGGAACGCCGATGGACGCTCGTTCCGCGCGGCCAGAGCGGCACGCATCACATGGAGCTTGAGGCGTCCGTCCTCCGGATTCGCGACGAGATCCGCCAGGAACCGCGCCCGGGTCTCGAGCTCGCCGGCTGCTCCCCGCTCGACTTCCTCCAGCAGCCGCCGCCGCTCCTCGAAATTCACCGGACGCCGATTGTCCGGGTCCACCAGCGCGAAGCTCCACAGCTCGTCACCCTGGTACAAGTCCGGAACGCCGGGTGACGCGAGGTGCAGCACGGTGCGGCCGAGCGCGTTCCACAGCCCGGCCCGCGCGATCCGCCTGACGAACCGCTCCAGGTCGTCCAGAAAGCGGGGCGAGCGATCGGGCGCGAGCAGCGCATCGACGTCTCCCCGAAGCGCCTCCTCGAAGCTCTCGTCGGGATCGGTCCACGTGGTGCGGAGCTTCGCCTCGCGCACCGCCTTCACCATGTAGCCGTTGATCCGCTCCCGCAGCACCTCGAGGTCGCCGACTCCCAGCGGCGCGAGCGGCCAGACGCTGACCATGGCCTGAAGGATGTGGTAGACGGTGGCCGGGTCCGGCACCCGCCGACCCCGCACCGTCCGTTTGTGCGGCAGGTTCAGGTTGCGCCAGAGCCGCACCTGGTCGGCCCAATCCGCCGGGATCTCGCTCAAGACGTCGAGCCGCGAGCGCACGTCGGCCGTGCGCTTGGTGTCGTGGGTCGTCGCCGCGAGCAGTCCGCCCGGCCAACCGGCGGCGCGGTGTGCATTGGCGGCGTGGAAATCGGCTGTGGCCCGGTCGAGCGGCGCCTCGGGGTCGCCGCCTACCTCATTGCGCGAGAGGAGCGGAGCGTAGGCGTAGAAGGCGGTGTCCTCGATTCCCTTCGCCATCGCCGGTCCGCTGATCTGCTGGAAGCGCTCGACGAACCGGAGCCTGAAGCGCTCCAGGTCAGGACCGCGCGTCGGGCCGTCGCGTGCGAGCAGCGCCCCTTCCAGCAGATCGAGCGCCGCAGGGCTGCTCCTCGCACGCGTCCTGGCGTCGGCGATCGCGCCTTCCAGCAGCCGCCGGTCCTCCGGGCCCGGGACGGCCGAGCGGCCGTCCACGTAGGTGCGGTAGACGGGCAGCGCCACAATCGTCTCGACAATCGCGCGGAAGAGCTCCCGCCGGGGCACGACAGGAAGGGGATCGGCGGGGCCGGCAAGCTTGAGGAGGCGATCCGCCAGGCGGTGCACGCCGGTGGAGAGCCCGGTCTCGAGCACCAGCCGTTTCCCCTGCCGGGCGATGGCCGGAAACTCGAGCGGCTGCCGGATGACCCGCCGGTAGTCGTCCTCGATGACCTCATAGCCCACCGGATCGATGAACAGCGCCTCGGCCTGGTTCAGGAAGTCGTAACCCGTGGTCCCGGAGACCGGCCACTCGGGACGAAGGCTCTCGCCGTGGCTGAGGATCTTCTCGGCATAGATCGGCGGCGCCGACGGGTGCTCCGGGAACGCGGCGGCGGCAAGCCGCTGGAAGTATCCCAGCGGATCGAGCAGGCCATCCGGGTGATCGATCCGGAATCCGTCCACCCAGCCTCGCCTGCGCCACGCGAGCACCAGCGCGTGGGTCTGGGCGAAGACCTCGGGATCCTCCATGTGGAGCGCCACGAGATCGTTCACGTCGAAGAAGCGGCGGTA
>CAYPAE010000080.1:0-2304 GCA_964408595.1 uncultured Gemmatimonadaceae bacterium
CCAGTCCTTGTCGGTGGAGAACTGTGCCGCCTCGTCCCGAACCACCGCCAGCGCACGATCCACGTCCTCCTCGTAGCCGACCCCTACGTCCACCACTGCGCGGGACCAGCCTCGAGTCATGTTGCTGACCACCTTGATCTCGCTGTTGGGGATCACGTGCATCACGCCCTTGAGATCGCGCAGCACGACCACCCGCAAGGTCATCTTTTCTACTACGCCGCTCTTGCCCCCGGCCTCGACCACATCGCCGATCGCGAACTGGTTCTCGAACAGGATGAAGAATCCCGAGATGACGTCCTTCACCAGGCTCTGGGCCCCGAACGAGACCGCCAGGCCGAGGATACCGGCACCCGCCAGGATCGGCCCGATGTCGATGAAGACGTTGAACGTGAGCAGGAGCGCAATGGCGAAGACGACGACCCGGCCCACGCTCCGGAGCAGCTGGGAGATGGTCTGGCCCCGGCGCTCGCGGAGGGTGGTGATCGAGTCGTCGCCGTCGTCCACGGCCGACTCGATCCGCGACGCCGCCAGCCGCACCACGCGGTACGCCAGCCACGCGAGCAGCCAGATTCCGACCACGCGGGTGCCATTCCGCACGATCGTCTCGCCGTTGATCTCGAGGATCTGGGCGAGGCGGGCGAAGATATCGGGAAGGGTCACGGCCCTAACCTAGAGACCCGGGCCGGACGGCGTCAACGCTTGCTGTGGAGATACGCGATTCGCGTGGCGGCGACCGGCAGACGCTCGGCGGCGCACAGCGCCAGCGCCTCTTCCGCCGAGCCGAGTCCGATGGGAAGGGCGAGCACTCCTTCCCGGACGCGCGCGGTGGGAAAGAGCGCGCGGAGCTGGTCCGGAGCCGGGAGATAGGGAGCCGCCAGCACGATCTCGAGCACCCGCCATCCGACGAGGACGGCAGCGGGCACCGACGTGACGCGATCTCCGTCCCGGACCGCGACCCGGCCGCAGCGACGCAGGAGGTAGCCGAGGTCTTCCGCGGCAAGCAGGTGCCTGAGGCCACCGGGCCCGCGGCACCGGATGGCGGCGGGCCTGGTGCAGCCACGCAGCCAGACGCCCAGCACGATGCCAGGGTGCGCGAGCGGGAGGAGGGAGTGAAGCGGAACGGCAGAACGGAGCCGCGCCGGTGAGCCCGGAAACATGCAGCAGCATGCATCCGGCCGGCCGGACCTCCTGCATCAATCGAGCGCACGGCGGCCCGAAAGCTCCTACTGCGCCTTCCGGGTCTGCAGGTAGCGGTTCCGCGCGTCGGCTATCGCGTTCACCAGCGGGGCGGAGTCGAACCGGACCGGGTCGGTGGCCGGAAGACCGGTCTCCTGCTGGGCGCGGTCGCACGCACGCCGGGCCTCGACGTCGCTCAGGTCGTAGGTATTGAGCGAGATCCCGATCACCTTGGTCGGGTGCACCGCGGCGCCAACGGACTCGTAGAGCCGCACGTATTCCTCGAGCGGCGGGATTCGGAGCCAGGCGGCCTCGCGGTAGTCGCCGATGTACTGGCGGCTGGACTGGTGGCAGAGAATCATCGCGTCGGGGCAGGAGCCGTGCATCAAGCCGAGGGTGACGCCGGAGTAGCCGGGGTGGTTGATGCTTCCCTGCCCCTCGACGAGCACGACGTCGGCGTTCTTGCTGCCTTCCAGCGTCAGCCACTCCGCCGCACCGGCGATGAAGTCCGCCACCACGGCGTCCACCGCGATCCCCCAACCCTCGATCATGATGCCGGTCTGCCCGGTGGGCACGAACCGGGTGCGAACCCCGCGCTCGTTCAGCCTCCGGGCGAGTTGGAGCTGCGCGGTCATCTTGCCGACGTTGCAGTCGGTGCCGACGGTGAGGACGACGAGCGGGTCCACCGCTTTGGCGAGCCCCGACGCGATCGGAAGGTCGGCCGGGGGGCGCCGCAGGTCGTGGAGCGTGCGGCCCTTCGCCCGCGCCTTCGCCGCGAGCGTGGGATCGTCGGACAGAAAGTTGTGCAGCCCGTTCCAGATGTCACAGCCCGCGTCGAGCGCCTCGCCAATCCAGGCGCGCCACTCGGCCGGCAGTTGCCCGCCTTTCGGCGCGATGCCGATGAGGACCGCCGTGGCCCCGAGGGCCAGTCCTTCTCGCATCGTCCCAACGACCGGGATAGCCTCGCCGAACCCGAGGACGTCCTGCACGGTCCGCCCGGCGTGCTGGCGGTCGAGCACCGCGACGGTGCGCTCGGGGTGGTACCGTATGATGGAGTTGGCAGTCTTCGAGGTCATGGGCCCGAAGTCGCCGTCGGCGATGATCAGGTGGCGGGGTGCGGTCATTGTC
>CAYPAE010000080.1:2404-4246 GCA_964408595.1 uncultured Gemmatimonadaceae bacterium
GCGCCGCGGTTGAGCTGCCGGTTCTGACCGGCTCCGCCCCCGGGCAGCAGCCCCATCCGCTGCTTCAGCTCGACCAGCTGCTGGTCGGAGCTTCCCTTGTACTCCAGGGCATCGAACTGGCGGGCGAGGTGGTCGCCCGAGAACTCCTCCTGGATCTCGGCCGCGGCGATCGCTTTCCGCTCGTTGGCCTCGATCTTTTCGGTCATCCGCTCGAACGACTCGAAGGCGCTCTTGTCCGACATCCCCGACATCGTCTCCTGGATGCGCTGCTGCGCCTCGGCCCGCTTGGCGCGCGCGACCAGGATGTTCTTCTTCCGCTTGGCCTCTTCGATCTTGTCGTTGAGCTGGCGGAGCGAGAGCTTGAGCGCTTCGGACTCGGCCTTGTGCTTGAGCCAGGTCTCGTGGAGCTGCTGGGCTCCCTGGAGATGCTCGTTGTACCGGCCGAGGGCCTGCTTGGCGAGGTCGTCCCGGCCCTCCTGCACCGCCAGCATCGCCCTCCGCTCCCAATCCTCGGCCTGCTTCTTCAGCGCCTCCGCGTCCGACTGGAGCTTCTTCTCGTCCGCGATGGCGGAGGCGACCTGCTGCTTGGCCTTGGCCAGCTGCGTCTTCATGTCGACGATCAGCTGGTTGAGCATCTTCTCAGGATTCTCGGCCCGGGAGATGAGGTCGTTGATGTTCGACCGCAGCAGCGCCGAGAAGCGATCAATGATTCCCATGGAGGGTCACCTTTCGCGGTAGGACGCGAGGGCGCCGAGGTGCGACGCGAGCGCCAGGGTCATCGATTCGAAGCTGGCCTCGAACTCGCTGAAGTCGAGGTTCTCCAGCTCGAGCGTGTCGGTCAGCACCACGTGATCGCCCTCCAAGCCATAGGAGCCGTGCACCAGGTCCCGCGCGTTGAACTCCAGAAGCTGGCGGAACAGCTCGCCGCGCCGCGGCTCGCTGGCCGGCAACTCCATCACCCGGACCCGCAGGATCACCACCGGAGGCGCGTAGTGCACGACGACCTCGGCATCGTCCGGCGTGCGGACGAGCCAGAGGTTCGGCTCGAGCTCCATCACCGTGAGATTGCCGCCGTTGAGGCGGTCGAAGAACGACTGAATGTCCTCTCGGGTGATCATCGAATGGCTCCCCCTGGAATCTGGTCCGCCTGTCCGCCGCGAGCGAGGAGCCGTTCGGCGAAATCTAATCGTTCCTCGACCTCGGCCAACCGGTTTCTGAGGTTGTCCACCTCCGCCGTCATCCGCGCGCCTATCTCCTCGATCTCGGCATGGGCCTCGCCCGGTTCGGGGCGACCGCCGAGCCGGCGGGCGAGCGCCGAGCCGATCGGACCGAACAGCATGCCGACCGCTGCGGCTCCGATCGCAAGAAACATCGCGAGCTCGCCGGCTCCGGTCATCGGCCACTCTCTTCGGCAGGCGCGCCGAGGCGGGCCGGTTGCTGGGCCTGGGCCAGGAGTCGCTCCGCGAAGTCCAGCCGCTCCTCCAGCTCCCCCACGCGCTGATGCAGCAGGTCCACTTCGCCAAGTCGTTGCTGAAGGTGCTCGACCTCGGCTCGAAGCGCAGGATCCGCGGCGCCCTTCCCTTCCAGCCTGCGGGCCAGCGCCCGCATGACCGGCCAGAGGATGAGCGTCGTCGCGACCAGCGCGAGGAAGACGATCATCACTATGGCGGGCGGTCCGCCATCGCTGACCCAGATCAGATTGGGATCGAAATGCGACGGTATCTCGGGCGGTGCCGGGGGCATCGGGTTCTGGATCATGACTGCAACTCTCCCTTCGCGACCTGCGAACGCTCCTGGCTCTGGGAGAGCAGGCGCTCGGCGAAATCCACCCGCTCCTGGAGC
>CAYPAE010000080.1:4256-4652 GCA_964408595.1 uncultured Gemmatimonadaceae bacterium
ATCGGCACGGTACCCCGCGACCGGATCCGCTCGGCGATGGCCTTGCCGATGGGACTGATCGAGAGAAGGAAGGCAGTCCCCCCTCCGAAGATCAATGTGATGGCCAGTACGCCTTCCATATCCATTCCCTTGCCTCCGGTCGGCCCCTACGGACGCGGCCCCGATTGTGTTTCAATGAGAAACGACACCTGCGGGGCCGGGAGCGTGGCTGGACGACTGGGAGATCGGCGGATCAGACCAACTCCACGGCCTCGATTGCGCCGAGCGAGACCGCGATCTCGGTGTCGTCGCTGCCGGCCGGGCGGAGGTAGACCTCGTGAGCGGTGACGTGGGTGTCCACGCTCATTGGAATGCCGACGACCTCGGTCCGGTCGGTCGTGGTGATGCGGACCGTCT
>CAYPAE010000080.1:4662-7992 GCA_964408595.1 uncultured Gemmatimonadaceae bacterium
TTCGTGCCCACCAGCGTAGCCGAGCAGAGCGATGATGTCTTCGTAGGTCATGGGGAAGCTCCGGCGGGGGGTGGACTTCCCAATCTAGGGTCCGGCCGCCCCGGTCGCCATGCGCCGGCCGCTATTGCGCCGCGGCCGCTCGCTCCTGCGCCGCGGCGCTGGGCGTCGCCCCCATCAGGTTGCGATCGAGGAACCGGGTGACGAGATCGAAGAGGTGAGCCTGGGTGCCCTTGCCCTGGCAGATGCAGTGAGTGCGGTTGGGATACTCCATCATCTCGAACGGCCGGTTCGCGGCCACGAGCGCGTTGATGAGCCTCTCGGTGTTCTGGTAGTGCACGTTGTCGTCGCCGCTGCCATGGATCAGCAGCAGGGTGCCCCGCATCCCCTTGACGTAGCTGAGGGGGGAGCCGCGGTCGTACCCCTCACGGTTCTCGGTGATGAGGCCGTTGAACCGCTCGGTGTAGACGTTGTCGTAGAGCGCCCAATGGGTGACCGGCGAGACGGCGACGCCGGTCTGGTAAAGGTCGGGGTGCTGGAACAGGGAGTTGAGCGCCATGAACCCGCCGTAGCTCCAGCCCCAGATGCCGACTCGCGAGGGGTCCACGTAGGGCCGGCCGATGAGCGTCCGCGCCGCCACCGCCTGGTCCCTCGTCTCGAGGACGCCCAGCTGGCCGTAGATCGCCTTGCGGAAGCGCTTGCCGAGAGGAGCCGGGGTGCCGTGGTTGTCCACCACTGCCACCAGGTACCCCTTCTGGGTCAGCATGGTGTGCCAGAGGTAGTACCCGCCCCAGACGTCATTGACCTCGGTCTTGCCCGGCCCGCCGTACAGGAAAAAAAGCAGGGGATACTTCCGGGTCGAGTCGAAGTCGGCCGGCTTCAGCAGCACGCCGGGCATCTTCAACCCGTCTTCGGCCTCGATGTTGAGCCACTCGACCGGGCCACGATGGAGCGCGTTCACCTTGGACCGCAGCTGCTGGTTGTCCACCAGCGTCCGGACAGGTTGGTGGTTCGGCAACCGTACCAGGCGGATGATCGGAGGATGGCCCAGGCTCGAGTAGGTCTCGATCGCGTAGCGATAGCTGGGCGAGACGTCGTACGTATGGGTGCCGGACTCGCGCGCAGGGCCCAGCCGCTCCGGGGCTCCCTTGCCGTCGAGCCGAGTGCGGAAGAGGTAGCGCTGCACCGGGTTCTCCGGCGAGGCGATGTAGTGGAGCCATCCGCCCTTGGGGTCGATCCCCTGGACGTCGAGCACGTCGAAATCGCCCTTGGTGACGAGACGGCTCTTCTTTCCGTCGCGGGAGACCACGTACACATGGTTCCAGCCATCCCGATCGCTCACCCAGGTGAAGCCCTTGCCGCCGTCGAGCCAGACGAGGTCGTCCACCAGGTCCACCCAGGTGCTGTCCTGCTCGACCAGGACCGTCCGCACCTTCCCGGTCTTGGCGTCGCCCAGCATCACCTCGTTGCGGTTCTGCAGCCGGTTGAGCCGCTGGAGGTACACCTCGTCCGAGGAGGCGGCCCAGTCCATCCGGGCGATGTAGTGGTTTCGCGGATCGCCTTCGATTCCGAGCCACCGGGTGGGGCCGCCGGCGGTGCTCACCACCCCGACCCGCGCGGCGGAGTTGGTCTCGCCGACCTTGGGGTACTGGATCGGGATGACCCTGGAGTAGACCGAGTCGGTGTTGTTGACGAGATGGAAGTCCTTCACCGAGTCGGCGTTGAGCTGCCAGAAAGCGACGCTGCTCCCGTCGGGGCTCCAGCGCCAGCCGTCGGCGTAGTAGTTCATCAGCTCCTCTTCGTACACCCAGTCGAAGGTGCCGTTGATGAGCGTGCGGGAGCCGTCGGTGGTGAGAGCGGTGATCCTTTCGGTCGCGAGGTCCTCCACGTAGAGGTTGTTCTCCCGGACGTAGCCCACCCGGCCCCCGTCGGGAGCGAACTTGGCGAACATCAGCGTCGAGGGCTTCGCCTCGGCTCCGCCCAACTTCCTGAGCCCGCCGGTGGCCTGGTCCAGGAGCCAGTAGTCACCCCGGGTGTTGAGACGCCACACCGGCTGGCTGTTGGTGAAGACGAGCAGCTTCTTGCCATCGGGCGACCAGGCGTAGTCCTCGATCTCGAGCGGGGCCGACGCACCCTGGGGCACCAGCCGGCGCGCGGCCACCAGGACCTCGCGGCTCCCCCGTTCCACATCGTACCGGACGATCTCCTGGCCGGCCCCGTCGGCGGCCGGCTCCACGGTGGTGTAGGCCGCCCCGTCACCGAGCCAGCGGGACGGGCCAAACGGCTGGGCCGCGAACTCGGGGGAGCCGTAGATCCGCTGCACCGTGAGGCGCGACGGGTCGGTTTGCTGGGCGGCCGCGGGAAGGCTGCCGGCCAGGGCGGCGGAAAGGACCAGAATAGAGAACCGGTTCACAGTGGAGACTCGGGTCGAGGGTGGTGGCAGCAACCGCAGGAAGGATACCCGTTCGGAGGTGATCCCTGTAGCTTTCCAGCAGCTTGTTGCCCTATCATGGGCACACCATTCGGACGAGGGGGCCGGGAGGTTTCACGGCCCCCTCCGTCCGCAGACCGACGAGGACCTCGATGGCCCGATTCGCAGTCCCCGCTCCGCTCCTGGCCCTGATGCTGGCGCTCACGCTTGCCGGCGCGTCCGCCCAGGACTCCCAGTACCTCAAGTGGGATCCGGCCACCAAGACGGTCACCTTCGAGCTGATCGCGGGCGGCGATGGGGCCAAGAGCCCCTTCAACTTCAACGGCTACACCGACGGCGAGGCGAACCTCGTCGTGCCGCCGGGGGTCAACGTGGTGATGAACTTCATCCAGAAGGACGGCACCCCGCACAGCGCGGAGCTGATTGCGGACAAGGACCCGATGCCCAACATGGGCGGCGAAGCCGCGATCCCGCGGGCCTACACCAGCAAGGTCGCCGAGGGGCTGCCGCAGGAGGCCAAGGACGTCATCGGGTTCACCGCCCCGGACAGCGGGAGCTACCGGGTCTTCTGCGGGGTGCCGGGGCACGGGCTCAGCGGCATGTGGATCCGGTTCACGGTGGATCCCGCCGCGAAGGAGCCGAAGTTCGTCACGCCGAAGGGGTAAGCACCCGACGGAGGAAGCGGCCGGTGTGACTGCTGTCCACGGCCGCCACATCCTCCGGCGTTCCCTCCGCCACTACTCGCCCGCCGCGCTCCCCTCCTTCAGGGCCCAGGTCCACGATCCAGTCGGCGGTCTTGATGACGTCGAGGTTGTGCTCGATTACCACTACGCTGTTTCCTTTGTCCACCAGCCGGTGCAGCACCTCGAGCAGCAGCCGCACGTCCTCGAAATGGAGGCCGG
>CAYPAE010000081.1:0-506 GCA_964408595.1 uncultured Gemmatimonadaceae bacterium
CGTGGATGGTGATGTAGTACGACAGCTGGTCCATACCGGCGCCGCCCAGCTCCTCGCTCCAGGGCACGCCGAGAAGACCGAGATCGCCCATCGCCTTGATGTTTTCCCAGGGGAAGGTGGAGGTGCGGTCGAGCTCGCGGGCGACGGGGGCGATCTGTGAGCGGGAGAATTCGCGGACCATCTCCCGGACCTGGTGGTGGTGTTCGGTGAAATACAGCGAATCGTCCATGCGCCAACCGGTGTGAGGAGGTGAACAAACAGGGCGACCGTCACTCTCGGCCGTCGTCGGCGATACGCGCGAGGATCGCGGTGTCACCCTGATCCACCGGTGGAAGATAACGCTCGCTCGGGTGTGCTGCGACGATGCGCAGCAGCTCCGCGCCGTGCTTGGCCAGGGCGCGCGGGCCGAGCCCCGGGATGGCGGCGAGGGAGGTCCCGTCCCGCGGCCGGCTGGTGACGAGCGCCTCGAGCGTGGCGTTCCGGAGCACGACGTACGCCGGCACGCC
>CAYPAE010000081.1:516-7967 GCA_964408595.1 uncultured Gemmatimonadaceae bacterium
ATAGTAGGCCTCCGGCGTGGGCGGGAGCGTCCAGTGGACCACCAGGCGGATCTGGGGCTTGTCGATGCCTAGGCCGAGCGGCTAGGGGCGGGCGAACATTTAGGCGGATTCCCTCTCAGTTCAGAGGGGGAGCGGTGCAGGATGCACGCCGGGGACCTCGAAAACGTGCAGGATGTTCGGGGGAAGTTGGCACAGAAGTTCGCACACCGTGCTCGGCGAGCGCGGCCACGACGCTCGCGCTCACCCGTCGCCCTCGCCCACATCGAGAACTTCGGCGGGGATGCTTAAGGCGCGGCCTGCTGGCCCGCGAGCGGGCCGGCCAGCAGGCCAACGAGGAGGAGGCCGAGAGCGGCCATCCGATGGGTGGGCAGGGCCTCTCCCGGAAAGGGGGTGGAAACGGCTATGGCTTGGCGGGCGCGTCGTTGCCGATGTCGCGGTGAAGCCGCCAGACCCCGTCAGCGTCCTTCCGCCAGAGCACCATGTAGCGCCCGGCGCCCGAACGGGGCTTGTTGCCAACCTTGCTCGTCCCCTGGTAGCTGTAGTGGCCGATCTCGACCACGTACACGCCCGCGGCGAAGACTTCCTCGGTGATGTCTTCCCGGGCCGTGACCGCGAGCGTATCGAACTGGGCCTGCATTGCCTTGGTGATCCCATCGCGGCCCCGGAACCAGTCGCCGGAGGCCTGCACTTGGGCGCCGTCCTCGGTGTAGAGACCGGCGACGCCCGCCGCGTTGCCGGCGAGGAATGCGGCCGACCACTCCTTCTCCCGGGCCTGGATCGCGTCGCGGAGCGCGGTTGGGTCGGGCGGAGACGTGGCAGGCCCCTCGGGTGCCTTGGCCGGCGCTGTGCAGGCCGCGAGGGCGAGGAGCAGCACGAGCGACTGGAGTGACCGGCGACCGGACATGCATCCTCCTTGATGGGGGACGTCTCGGCGGGTTCGAGCTACCTCAGATGATAGGGTTTCCCGCGGTCACCGCAAGGACTGTGGGTCTTCTCACTCGCTCCTTCCAGCCTAGCAGCCGTCCGCAATCAGGACCATCTTTCACCCCTCATGAACAGCCTGCAACAACGACTGGAAAGCGGCCTCGGCAGCCGGTATACCCTTGACCGGGAGTTGGGCCAAGGAGGCATGGCCATTGTGTTCCTGGCCCAGGACCTTCGCCACGACCGAAAGGTCGCCTTGAAGGTACTCCGGCCCGACCTTTCGGCCGCAATCGGCGCCGACCGGTTCTTGCGCGAGATTAAACTCGCCGCCGGTCTCACCCACCCCCACATCCTTCCGGTCTACGATTCAGGCGAGGCGAGCGGACTCCTCTTTTACGTGATGCCCAACATGGAAGGCCGCTCCCTGCGGGAGCGGCTCGAGAGGGAGCGACAGCTGCCGCTCGACGAGGCGTTAGCGATCACCGGTGAAGTCGCTTCGGCGCTGGACTACGCGCATCGGCATCAGGTCGTGCATCGGGACATCAAACCAGAGAACATTCTGCTTCACGAAGGCGCCGCAATGGTGGCCGACTTCGGCATCGGCAAGGCGCTGAGCGATGGCGGCTCCCTCACACAGACCGGGATGGTCGTCGGTACGCCGGCCTACATGAGCCCAGAACAAGCCTCCGGCGAGGCCGACATCGATGGCCGCAGCGATCTCTACAGCCTCGGGTGCGTCTTATACGAGATGCTAACCGGGGAACCGCCGTTTACAGGGCCCACGCCACAAGCGGTCATCGCAAAGCGGTTCGCCTCTCCTGTCCCGAAGGTGCGGGTCATGCGCGACGTACCGGAGCCCTTGGAGGATGCGCTGACCCGCGCGCTGGCCCGGGCGCCGGTGGACCGATTCCCCAGCGCGGCTCATTTCCTCGAGGCGCTTCGTCGGGTGTCCCACGGGTCAGGCGCCAGTCCGCAGGGTACGGTCGCGGCAAGCCGGAAGAGCACCCCGACGTCCAAGACCATTGCGGTCCTCCCACTCGCAAACCTGAGCGCCGATCCGGAGAACGAGTACTTCAGCGATGGGATGACCGAAGAGATCATCAATGCCCTCGCCAAGGTGCCGGGGATGCAGGTCGCTTCCCGCACATCATCCTTTGCCTTCAAAGGGAAGGAACTGGATGTGCGCCAGATCGGGGAGAAGCTCGGCGTGACCTCGGTGCTCGAGGGGAGTGTGCGCAAGGTGGCGACGCGGATCCGGATCACCGCCCAGCTCATCAACGTGGAGAACGGCTACCACCTCTGGTCCGAGACGTACGACCGCCAGCTCGAGGATGTCTTCGCGATCCAGGACGAGATCTCGCGGGCAATCGTGGACGCCCTCAGGCTTCGGTTGGGCAGCGATGTCAGTCAGCTGGTGGCGCCGACGAAGAACATCGAGGCCTACACCCTCTATCTGAAGGGGCGGTTCTTTTTTAACAAGTTCACCGAGCCGGGGCTTCGAAAGGGGCTGGACTTCTTCCAGCAGTCCCTGCTGCAGGACCCAGGCTATGCCCGCTCGTACGCGGGCATCGCGGACTGCTGGACCCAGCTCGCCGACGATTGGGTCGTACCCGACGACGCCTACCCCAGAGCGAAGGCCGCAGCAACCAGGGCGCTGCAACAGGATCCCGAGCTCACCGAGGCGCTCACGGCAGTCGGCAAAGTGCTGTGCTGGTACGAGTGGGACTTCGCCGGGGCCGAGCGCCAACTGCGCCGGGCCGTGGCGCTGAACGGGAACTATGCGGAGGCCCATTGGGCGTTCGGCAGCGTCCTGCCGACGGTGGGTCTGCTCGGTGAGGCCGTGGAAGAAATGCGAAAGGCGCTCACGCTCGATCCGCTCTACCCGGAGTACAGCCGCTGGCTCGGCCGATTCCTGCTGTACGACGGCGA
Source organism: uncultured Gemmatimonadaceae bacterium (assembly GCA_964408595.1). GTDB lineage: Bacteria > Gemmatimonadota > Gemmatimonadetes > Gemmatimonadales > GWC2-71-9 > CAVVWJ01. The sequence goes on from CAYPAE010000081.1 coordinate 3,370, forward strand.
CTACCCGGCAGCGATCGCGCAGAGCCAGAAGACGATGGAGCTGAACGCGGACTACTTCCCGTCATACCTCGATATCGGCTCGGCCTACTTGGAGCAAGGGGAGGCGGAAAAGGCTCTGGAGTGGTTTCGGCGGGGTCAGGGGTTGGAAACCAGCGTCCGGTCCTACGACGCTTTGATCGTCCGAGCCCTGGCGCCTCTCGGACGTGGCGACGAGGCGGACGAGATTCTGAGCAGGTTGGAGGAAGAGTCCCGGCAACATTATGTCCGATCCGAGGTCATGGCGATGGGCTATGCCGCAGTGGGGAACTTCGACCGCGCCTTCTCTTGCCTCGAGTGCGCGTTCCAGGCCCGCTCTGCCGGCCTCATTTATCTGCATGTCGACCCCGGGTATAAGCCATTGCACGCCGATCCCCGCTTTCATCAACTGGTCCAGCGGATAGGACTGCGGTAGAACCGGCCCCCGCGCAACGCTGAACATTGTCGCGGGCGCACAGTCGGCGCGAACCACGGTCCACGTCCTGGGATGCTAATCACCTTCCCCGATTTCATCGTGCGCGACTGGCGGCGGGATGATGCCCCCTCCTTGGCCCGGCACGGCAACGATCGGCGCATCTGGCTGAACATGCGTGATGCCTTCCCCCACCCCTACACCCCAGCCGACGCGGAGGCCTTTCTGGCGTTCGTGGCCGACATGCAACCACGCTCGTTCTTCGCCATCGTCCGGGCCGATCAGGCAATCGGTGGCATCGGCTACACCCTTGGTCACGATGTGGAGCGGATCTCTGCCGAAATCGGCTACTGGCTTGGCACGGCCTTTTGGGGCCGCGGCATGATGACGGCGGCCCTCGGGGCCGTGACGGGCTTCGCCTTTTGTGAGCACCCGGAGTTGCGGCGCCTTTATGCCGTGCCGTACGTATTGCCTCGGTGCGCGTGCTCGAGAAAGTTGGTTATCGTTGTGAGGGACGGATGCGGCAGAGTGCCATCAAGGATAGCCAGATCATCGACCAGCTGTTGTACGCCATTCTCCGAGATGAGATCACGACAGGCGCCTGACCCGGGCAGCCGATGTGCAAGCCGTCGGGTGGACACGCCGTACCTGCACAAGTTCGTCGGAGGCGGCACTGATCCTGACCGAGCGGCTCGAGCTGGTCCCCGCCACCATCGAACTGACGCGAGCCGCCCTGGCTGGTGAGCACGCTCTCGGAACCACTCTCCGGGCTTCCATACCGGCCACCTGGCCCCCGGAGTTCCTGGACACGTCGTCACTGGAGTTCACCCTCGACCGGCTGGCGGAAGGTCCCGAGCAGGCGGGGTGGTGGCTCCACTTTGGCGTCCTGGCGCGAGGCGCGGCCGGCCGCACCCTCATCGGCAGCGCTGGATACAAGGGGCCCCCGTCCGCGGACGGTGTGGTGGAGGTAGGCTACGGGATCGTGCGGGACTACCAACGTCAGGGGTATGCGTCCGAGGATGTGCGGTCTCCTCATTGCGGAGACGCTGCCGGAGTTGAAGGCTTCAATCGGCGTCTTTCGCAAGTGTGGGTTTCGCCTCATTGGCGGCGGCTCGGAAGCCGGGGTCATTCGTTTCGAGCTCACGCGCTCCGAGTACGAAGCCGGACAAGGTGCCGTCGCTCAGACATTCTCCGCCAGGCAGATTGGAGACTTCGACCATGGAATGCCCCAAGTGCCAAGCCCGAATGGAAGTGGTGCGCTTCGAAGACACTGAGGTGGATCGATGTGTTCGGTGCGGCGGCCTCTGGTTTGACCTCCTGGAACACGAAGAATTGAGGCAGCGGGCCGGGTCCGAGGCGATCGACACCGGTCCCACCTGGATGGCCCCGATGCACGACGTTCAGCAGAAGGTGTTCTGCCCCGTCGATGGGGTCCTGATGGTCCGGATGGTCGACGCGGCTCAGCCGCACATTTGGGTGGAGTCGTGCCCGGTGTGCCATGGGGCCTTCTTCGACGCCGGCGAGTTCACGGACTTCAAGGAGCATACGATCGGGGAGATCCTGCGGCGTGAACGGCGCGAGCGAGCCCCCTAGGGTCGTTTCACGGATATATTGCCCTCAACGACCACCAGTTCACTCCATCCGGAACGCCGATGCCCGCTGATTCCGTCAACCCCTTCGGCTCCCGTGCGACAGTGCGCCTGGGAAGCGAAAAGGCCGCTGTCTACCGGCTCGAGGAGCTCGCCCGCCAGGGCGTCGCCCAGCTCGACCGTCTGCCGTTCTCCATTCGCGTCCTGCTGGAGAACGTCCTCCGCCACGCCGGCCGCGGCGTGGTTACCGAGGACCACGTGCGCCAGCTCGGCGGCTGGCACCGTGAGGGCGCCGCGCGGACCGAGATCCCGTTCATGCCGGCGCGCGTCGTGCTGCAGGACTTTACCGGCGTGCCCTGCGTGGTGGACCTCGCCGCCATGCGCGACGCCATGGCGCGGATGAAGGGCGACCCCGACCGCATCAATCCCGTGGTGCCCTGCGACCTGGTGATCGACCACTCGGTGCAGGTGGACTACTACGGCTCGGAGAACGCGTTCCGGCTCAACGTCCAGCTGGAGCTGGAGCGCAACGTCGAGCGGTACCAGCTCCTCAAGTTCGCCCAGCGCGCCTTCCACAACTTCCGGGTCGTTCCGCCCGGGACCGGCATCGTCCATCAGGTCAACCTGGAATATCTGGCCCCCGTGGTGCAGCTCCGCGACCAGTTCGGCGAGCCGACGGCATACCCCGACACCTTGGTCGGCACCGACTCCCACACCACGATGATCAATGGCCTCGGCGTCATGGGTTGGGGTGTCGGCGGGATCGAGGCCGAGGCGGTCATGCTGGGTCAACCGTACTTCATGCTCATCCCCGAGGTCGTCGGCATGAAGCTGACCGGCGCCCTGCCGCTCGGCACCACCGCCACCGATCTGGTGCTCACCGCCACCCAGATGCTCCGAAAGAAGGGAGTGGTGGACAAGTTCGTGGAGTTCTACGGTCCGGGGCTCTCCAGCCTAGGTCTGGCCGACCGGGCCACCATCGCCAACATGGCACCCGAGTACGGCGCGACCATGGGCTTCTTCCCGGTTGATGCCGAGACGCTCCGCTATCTGGAGCGCACCGGCCGGCGCCGCGAGGCGGTCGAGCGAGTCGAGCGCTACTGCAAGGAGCAGGGCCTCTTCCGGACCGACGCCACCCCGGACCCGGTGTTCAGCACCACGTTGGAGCTCGACCTCTCGACCATCGTGCCCAGCCTCGCGGGCCCCAGTCGGCCACAGGACCGCGTCCCGCTGGTGGAGCTCAAGCGCAACTTCGTGGTGAACCTTCCCGGACTCATGAGCCCCACGGTGCCGGCGGCGCGGAAGGAGCTGGCGGAGAGCGCCTACTCCCGCTGGGTCGGGGAGGGCGGCGCCAACGTGACCATCGGCGAGCACGGGGCCGAGGCCGCGGTCCACATGATGGATCCCGACGCGCCGCCGGTGGTCACCGGCGTGCTTGAAGGCAACGACATCTCGCTCCACGATGGCGCCGTGGTGATCGCGGCGATCACCAGCTGCACCAATACCTCGAATCCGTCGGTGATGATCGGAGCCGGCCTCCTGGCCAAGAAGGCGGTGGAGCGCGGGCTGGAGACCCGGCCGTGGGTGAAGAGCAGCCTCGCCCCCGGCTCCCGGGTGGTCACCGATTACCTCGAGGGCTCGGGGCTCCTCCCTTACCTCGACCGGCTGCGCTTCAACGTGGTCGGGTATGGCTGCACCACCTGCATCGGCAACAGCGGCCCTCTCCCCGATGTGATCGCCCAGCTCATCGACGAGCATTCGCTGGTGACCGCGGCCGTCCTGAGCGGCAACCGGAACTTCGAGGCGCGGGTGCACCCGCAGGTGCGGGCCAACTATCTGGCCTCACCGATGCTGGTCGTGGCCTTCGCCCTGGCGGGCCGGGTGGACATCGATCTCACCAAGGAGCCGCTCGGCACCGGGCGCGACGGCAAGGCCGTCTTCCTCCGGGAGATCTGGCCCTCGGCGGAGGAGATTCAGGCGACCATGGCCGCGTCGCTCAAGCCCGAGCTGTTCGAGCGGCGCTATGCATCGGTCTTCGAAGGCGACGAGACCTGGAAAGGCCTCCGGGTGCCCGAGGGGAGCCGGTACGCGTGGGACGCGACCTCGACCTACGTGCAGGAGCCGCCGTTCTTCATGGACCTGCCACCCGAGCCCGCTCCGCTTCGCGACGTCGCCGGCGCGCGCGTGCTCGCGGTGCTGGGCGACTCGGTGACGACCGACCACATCTCGCCGGCCGGCTCGATCCCCAAGAACGGCCCCGCGGCTCGCTACCTCCGCGAGCACGGGGTGGAGCAGGTGGACTGGAACACCTTCGGCTCCCGCCGGGGGAACCACGAAGTGATGATGCGCGGCACCTTCGGCAACGTGCGAATCAGCAACGCGCTGGTGCCGGGCAAAGAGGGGAACTGGACCGTCCATTTCCCGACCAACGAGGTCGTCTCGATCTACGATGCCGCGATGCGGTATCAGGCCGAGGGCACCCCGCTGGTGATCCTGACCGGCAAGGAATACGGCACCGGCTCGAGCCGCGACTGGGCCGCCAAGGGCCCCGCCCTGCTCGG
>CAYPAE010000082.1:0-4594 GCA_964408595.1 uncultured Gemmatimonadaceae bacterium
GGCGCAACGCCTTGATCGCCACCGCCTCACCGACCTCACGGTCGAACGCGCGATAGACGACCCCCATTCCGCCCGAGCCCAACACCTCATGAATGTCGTAGCGGCCTGCGAACCTCTCGCCCACGGCCAGGGACCCCGGCCCATCGCTTCGTCTTCCCAGCGTCACGGCCAGCCCTTCGGCCCCACCAGCCTGCTGAAACCCGGTCTTCAGATACTCCACCAGCCGGTCTTTCTCCCGCAGCTCTTCGACCATCTGGCCGAACGCACCCGCCAACTCGCCGATCTCATCGCCGCTGCTCGCCTCGATGCGGCCGGTGTACTGCCCCTCGCTCACTTTGCGCGCCGCCAGCACCAGTTGGCGGACCGGGCGGGTGATCCGCCTCGCCATCAGCACTGAGAACCCCACCGCGAGCAGCAGCCCCACCACGAACGACCACCCGATCGTCCGGCTCAGCTGCCGATAGGCTGCCAGCTCCTGGTCGCGGGAGTGGAGGCCGAGAAACCCGCCGAGTGGTACGCCATCGGCGGTGCGCAGGAACCCCGAGGCACCCAGGTAGCTCGCGCCTCCCGCACGGAGCGGAAACCGGGCAAAGGTGGTGTCTTCACCCTTGCCCACCGGAGCGCGGCGAACTTCCTCCGCCACCGCCTCGCGCGGCAGCGAGGACACCGCGACCTGGGGAAGGCCGAGGGTGTCGAGCGAGAAGAAGACGATCTCCGAATCGGTGTTCCGACGGAGCTGCGCCACGAACCCGCTGTCCACCTTGAGCGCCGAGACCACTACCCCGAAGGGCGTCGTGCTCCCCGGATTCGCCACCGGGACGCCGACCGCCTGGTAGAGGTCGTCGCCCGCTTCTCCCGGCTCGAGCCAGAGTCCCTGGGTGATCTGGCCCTCCATCGCCCGGCCGATCAGCGCGCCCCGCGAGAAGTCTTCGCCCGAGCTGCCCCGGTTCGCGGTCCAGGCCTGGAGCACGCCGGCCCCGTCGGTGATGAGCACCCAGTCGGCCCCGGTCTGGAGTCTCAGCTCGTCGGCCTGATCGAGGAGGTTGGCGCGATCGCCCACGCGCAGCGATTCGCCGATGCGCGAGACGTAGGCCGGCACCTGCACCAGCGCCTGGGTGAGACGGAGGAGAGTGACGCTCCTGCTCCCGAGGGCCTCGTTGATGGAAGAGGCCGTCGCGCCGAGCGCGCGGGCCGAGGCGTCGTCCGCGGCGGCGGCGGCCCGGCGCTTGGTGACCAGGAGCGCGGAGCCGAGCACCGCGACCACCACGAACGCGGTGCCGAGGAAGATCCGGGTGCCGAGCGGGAGGGTCATCGCCAGCAGACCGGCGCGCGGCTCAGTAGCGCCGGCCCTTCTGAGGATACGGCTGGCCGTGTTTGTTGAGGTGGGGCGTGAACTGGAAGCCGCGGGCGTCGAGCTCCAGCGCCAATTGATCCACCCCTTCGGCCGGTACCGTGAGGGGCCGGGTGACCTCGAGTGCGCGCTCGTGCCAGGCGCGGAGCGTGTAGTCCCCCGCCGGCACCGAGCTGAGCGTGAACGACCCGTCGCTCGTGGGCTGGGTGTACCAGGGGCTGTCGCGCACGAGCACGAGCGCGCTCATCTGCGCGTGGACGTTGCAGTAGACCCGCACCAGTCCGGGCTTGGCGAAGTGCACCGATCGCGACTCGCCGCGGCCGTAGAGACCGAGGTCGAACGGGTTCTCCTCCGACAGCGAGAACACGTTGTGGTTGAAGGGATCGTAGTTGGAGAACGAGACCGTCGAGCCCACCGGCACGACCAGCACGTGGGGTGAGAACTCCTTCCCTGACGTGCCCATGTCGGTCTGGGTGGGCGGGCGGGGCTGCGCGGAAGCGCCGCTGAGCCAGATGACCGCCTGGCTCACGTCGTCGCCCGGCTGATTTTCCTTGTCCAGCATGGTGACGCGGCCGCTCACCACGGAGGTTGGCGCCCCCGCGGCGAGGGCCACCACCGCCAGCCCCGCGACCGCCAGAAGACGGCGTGCCACGAGGCCGGGCAGTACTACTTTACCTGGCATGCCCAAAGGTTACCGACCGCTCCGGAGCGCGTCAACGCGCGGTGCACCGTCTCGGGTGTCGGCCATCCTCCTGGCCTTTGCGGCGGGGACATCGGCGCCGCTCGCGTCGCAGCAGCCAGACATCGAGGCCAGCGTCCACGGCCTCATTCTGATGAACGCCTTCCACACCACCGACAACGTCAACAACAGCGACGTTCCGCAATTCGCCGTTCCGGCGACGCCGACCACCCCTGAGGCCAGCGCGTCGAGCGCGACCGTGCGCCAGTCTCGGGTCACGGTCTTCGCGCTGGTGCCGGAATTCGCCGGCGGCGCGATCAAGGGCGAGCTCGACGTGGATTTCTTCGGGGGGCAGCAGCCCTCGACCGGCGGGCGCACCTTCCCGCTGCTGCGGGTCCGTCGCGCGGTGGCCGAGCTGACCTGGAACCGGGTTGCTCTGCTGGTGGGTCAGGAATCACCACCGATCGCGGCGGTGAGCCCCTCGTCGCTCGCGAGCATCGGGTTCCCCGACTTCGCGGGGGCCGGCAACCTGTGGTTGTGGATCCCTCAGATCCGATTGAGCGCCGACCTCGCTCCGGCCGTCGGTTTGCGGGTTGGCGCCGAGGTGGCGGCGCTGGCTCCCACTTCCGGCGAGGCGCAGGGCGCGTTCCTCACCCAGCCGGACATCGCCGAGCGGAGCGGCCGGCCCTTCCTTCAGGGGCGGGTGCGGGGCCGCTGGGGCGAAGGCGACCGGCTGGGCGAGGTGAGCGCCGGCGGCCACTACGGCTGGATCCTGGATGCCTCGGGCAACCGCGTCCCATCGAAAGCTCTGGCGGTGAGCATCTGGACTCCGATCGGGAGCCGGCTCGAGCTTCGCGCCGAAGGATTCACCGGCCAGGCGCTGGCCGGCCTGGGCGGCGGCGGGATCGGGCAGAACATGGTGCGTGATGGGGTACCGGTGCGAGCGGTCGGCGGGTGGGCTCAGCTCAACCTGCGGCCATCCATGCAGTGGGAGATCGGCGGCGGAGCGGGAATCGATGACCCAGACGACGATGACCTGGGCGATCCGTCACGACTCCGGAACGTGGCTTTGGAAGGACATCTGACCTGGCGGCGCCTCCCCGCCGTCGTGGGCATCGAGGTGCGTCACCTCCGAACCCGCTACCGGGCTCCGGTGGACGACCTCTCGGCGACGCAGGTCAATCTGGGTATGGGCTTCGAGTTCTGATCGCGTCCTCGTCCACCTCGTCCGCGGCGTCGGGATAGCCCGAGGTGAGCGCCGCCGGCTCGTGCTCCGGCTCGGCCTCGGGCTCGGCCGCTTCGGGCTCGAGGACCGGCGGCGGCGGATCGGAGTACTGGGCGGTCAGCTCCTCGCCCGCCACCCGCGCCTGCACCCGCTGCCAGACCATCTGCGCCGCGCTCGACGAGAGGCTGAACTCCCGCAGGTAGTGATCGGTCGCCTGCTCCACCGGCAGCACCCCCCGCAGCAACGCGCAGAACCCGATGGCGTTCTCGACGTGTGTTGCGACTACCGCTTCGGCCGCACGGGCGCCTACCATGCGCGCGAGCTGGAGGGTCTTCTCCTGGTAGCGCCGGCGATACTGCTGCTGCTCGAGGAACCGGTCCACGCGAAGCAGCTGCCACCCGCGGAGCAGCGGCAGCGGGGTGAGCGTCGGAAGCGACTCCAGCTCGAGCGAGGTGAGGCAACGGGTCCGTACGACCTCCTGCATGGCCTCGGGCACGGCGACCACCTCGAAGTAGAGGTCGAGCGCGCGGAGCACCGGAGCCCGGGAGGCGAACTCGCAGACGAACTGGAGGGCCTCGGAGGTGTGCGTGCCGATGAGCGCCTCCCACGCGTTCGCGTAGGCGATGCGAACGTGGAGGTGCAGGGTTGCCGGGATTCTGCGGAGAGACATCTGGCTGGGCGCGCTCATCGAGGGAGCGGGGAGCAATATCCAGTCCGCAGGTGCTCCTGGCAGAGCGGCGAGCGCCCTGCTTCCGGCGGCCTGGACCGGCGATGTGAAGGCGCTGAATGGGAAGGAGTTACGTACTCAATGCGCAGCGGGGTCGAAGCGGTTCCCCTTGCCCCGCCGGCGACCCGTCGCGGAGCCTAACCGCAAATTGCCCGGGGCAGTCGCAGAGGACTCGGGTCAGTGCCAGGTTCCCCGGAGGAAGTACCGGTAGCGGCGCTCCCACGAACGGAGCGATTCCAGCGACAAGGTCTCCAGCTCCTGGGCGACCGCTCGAGCGGCCGTCGTCGCCGCATCCATGTCCAGCTTCTCCGCCGGTGTCATCTCGCGATTCCGGATCTCCGCCACTCCGAGCATGACGGTGAGCTGACTGTTGACCCGATCCTGAAGCATCAGCCGCAGCTTGTCGATCAGGGCCCTCCGCCGGAACCAGGCGTGACGGTGAACCGCCCAGATGAGAAACCCCTGGAGCCAGACGAGGAACGCGAACGCCAGCCCCTGCTCGCCCTTGGGCAGGTCGGCGAAGATGAGCCCGATCGCCATGAACACGCCCGCTGCGGTCAGGAACAGCTCGAAGTGCTCGGCCAGACTCGCCCGAACTCGATTGAGCACGGA
>CAYPAE010000082.1:4694-7928 GCA_964408595.1 uncultured Gemmatimonadaceae bacterium
AGGGGTCAGGCGGCCAGCTCGCGGAGCTTGTCTCCGTGCTGCTCCCGGAGCTGCCGGAGCGCCCGGTCACGAAGCTGCCGGATCCGTTCCCGGGTGACACCCATCATCCGCCCGATTTCCTCGAGCGTGCGGGTCTTCCCGTCATCGAGGCCGAAGTAGAGCCGGAGCACCTTCGCGTCCCTGGGCGGGAGCGCGGCGAGCGCCGCTTCCAGATCGGTGGTCCGACTATTCGCCATCGTGGTGGCATCGGTCCCCTCCTGTGTGAGGGGCACGAACCGCTCCATCCGGCCGCGGTCATCCGCCTCGCGCACGGGGTGGTCGAGCCTGAGCGCCTCAATGTGGAGCGCGCCGAGGGCGCGAACCGCATCCCGGGTGAGACCGGTCGCCTCGACCAGCTCCTCGGTCGTGGGCGCGCGCCCGAGCCGCTCGGTCAGCAGCACCGTCGCACGGCCCAGCCGGTTGAGGTCCGCGGTCCGATTGAGCGGCACTCGCACCGGCCGACCGTGGCGGGCGATCGCCGCCTGGATCGCCTGGCGGATCCACCAGACCGCATACGAAATGAACTTGACGCCTCGGTCCGGATCGAACTTCCGCGCCGCGGTCATGAGGCCGACGTTGCCCTCACCGATCAGATCCATGAGCGGGACGCCGCGATTCTGGAACTTCTTCGCCACCGAGACCACGAATCGCACATTGTGCCGAGCCAGCTTCTCCTGCGCCTCGACATCGCCCTTGAACGCGCGCCGCGCAAGCGCCGACTCCTCCTCGATCTTCAGGAGGGGGATACGGCTGATTTCCTGGAGGTAGAAGTCCAGGCTCTCCCGGCCTTCGTCGGCCGCACGAGGCAGCTGAGCCGCCCGAGCCGAGCGCCGCCCGCCCCTCCGCTTGGTCACCGCCACAGCACCGCTCCTGTTCTCACCTGCCGGCCGATACCAAAGTCCAGCCTATGCCAGCAAGTCGTTGACATTAAACCGCTTATAGTATTGGTCCCGACGTTCCTGGGGATCCGAGAGCCACTACGGCCTAGATGTCCGAAACCCTGGGTTCGTTGCACACTTCCACGCTTCCCGAACACCTGACCCCCGCAGGGGGTTCCCCGTCACTTCTTCCGCCGCGCCCGGCTGGTCGGCTCCGCCTCGAGGGGGTCGTCAGGCCAGTGATGTCTCGGATACCGGCCCTTCAGGTCCTTTCGCACCTCGAAGTACGTAGTTCGCCAGAACCCCGCGAGGTCGCGGGTCACCTGTACCGGTCTGCCGGCCGGCGAGAGCAGGTGGAGCGTCAGCAGGACCGAACTCTCACCCAGACGTGGCGTCTCGGTGAGCCCGAACATTTCCTGGAGACGTACCGCCAGGATTGGAAGCTTCGGGTCCCCGTAGTCCACCGGTACCCGGGAGCCGCTGGGCACGCTCACGTGGGTCGGGGCCAGCCGATCCAGAGCCGCCCTCTGCTCCCAGCTCAACAGGTCGAGCAGCGCCGCCGAGAGGTCCACCCGAGTCAGATCGTCGAGACGGGTGAGACCGCCCACTCGCGGCCCAAGCCATCCTTCCAGAAAATCCGTCAGGGCCTGGTCGGAGACGTCGGGCCAGCCCGGGTCGAGCGTGCGGATGAAGGTGATGCGCTCGCGCGTCCGTCTTGCACCGTCGTCCCAGGGAAGGACGTGGAGACCCTCCCTACGCACACCCCCCATCAGCGCTCCGGCAACCAAGGCGGGGTCAGGATCTCGCAGGGCCGTGTCGCGGAGGACGATCGCCCCAAGACGCTCCCGCCGCCTCGCGGCGACGGCGTTGGACGCCGGGTCCCATTCCACCACCTCCTCGATCGCGATGTCGTCCCCGAACCGCTCCCGGATCTCCTCGATCGAGATCGGGGCTGCGACCAGAATCCGGCTCTCCGGCGCCTTGCCGTCGAGCTCGGGGATCACGAGGTAGTCCTCCCGCGAGAGACCCTGCGGGTCGAGGAAAGCCCCGAGCCCATTGCGGAGGAGGAACCGCCCGACCGGCCCTGGCCGCCGCTGCGCGATCCGGTCGGGGTAGGCCAGGCCGAGGAGCACACCCACGCCCACATCGGTCCTGTCTCGATCCGACTTGCCGCCCCGGCGGCAGACCGCCACATCCGCCCTGGCCCGCCGGAGTGCCTCGCGGTCCACGTCCTGGCGCACCACCGTCCCCCGAAGGAGATCGAGGCGTGTCCTGATGTCCGCCTCGGGGACACCCTGGTTTCGACGCAGCAGATCGCGCTCCGTTAGGAGCGCCGCCATCTCGCAGGCCGTGTCCCGGGCGCCCAACTCGCTGGCCTTCATGACCATGTGAGAGAGCCTGGGGTGAAGGGCGAGCCGAGTCATCGCCGCGCCATGGCGGGTGAAGCCGCCGGAGCCATCGAGGGCGCCGAGCTGGACGAGCAGAGAGCGTGCCTCCGAGAAGGCCGCCGCGGGCGGCGGGTCGAGCCACCGCAGCTCCCCAGGATCCCGGACTCCCGCGGCCGCCAGATCGAGCGCGAGCGGAGCGAGGTCGGCTTCGAGGATCTCGGGCGAAGACTGTTGCAACAGCGTCGCGTCCTCCTGGAGCGACCAGAGCCGGTAGCAGATGCCGGGCGCCAGCCTGCCCGCTCGCCCGCGCCGCTGCTCAGCCGACGCGCGGGACACGCGGACGGTCGCGAGCCGGGTCATCCCGGTCCGCGGCGAGTATCGGGGCACTCGCGAGAGGCCGGCGTCCACCACCACTCCGACCCCCTCGATGGTGAGGCTCGTCTCGGCGATCGAGGTAGCGAGAACGATCTTCCGCGATCCGGGCGGGCTCGGGAGGATGGCGCGGTCCTGTTGCTCGGGCGGGAGGTTGCCGTGGAGCGGAATCACGTCGGCGTCCACCTCGCGGAGCAGCCCCTCCACCCGGCGGATCTCGCCGGCGCCGGGAAGGAAGACCAGGACGTCGCCCTCCTCGGCGTCGAGCGCTTCGCGCACCGCGCCGGCGACCGCCGCCTCGAGCCGCGCGCCGGGCCGCCGCGCGCGATGCCGGACCTCGACCGGATGAACCCGCCCCTCGCTGGTCACCACCGCCGCGCCACCGAGAAGCGCGGCGAGGGGCTCGCCTTCGAGCGTCGCCGACATGACCAGCACACGGAGGTCCTCGCGCAGGATCGAGCGGGTGTGGAGGGTGAGCGCCAGCCCAAGATCGGCGTGGATACTCCGCTCGTGGAACTCGTCGAAGACGACGAGCCCGAACTCCTCGAGCGCCGGGT